>CAXBNO010000631.1:0-2059 GCA_963976775.1 uncultured Kordiimonadales bacterium | reverse complement strand
TCTGGGTATCTGTGTCGGCATGCAGCTGTTCGCCCGCCGCAGTGACGAGGGCGAACTGCCCGGTCTCGGGTGGATCGACGGCGACGTTCTGGCATTCGACCGCACACGGCTTGGCCCGACCGACCGGGTGCCGCACATGGGCTGGGCCAGCCTGGACGTGAAGCAGCCGGAGACCGCACTGCATGGCTTCCACGAGGATCCGCGCTTCTACTTCGTGCATTCGTTTCACATGACCTGCGACAACCCGGCAGATGTCGCTGCAACAGCTCATCATGGCTACGATTTCTGTGCCGCAGTGGCACACGGCAATCTGATCGGTGTGCAGTTCCACCCGGAGAAGAGTCATCGCTTCGGCATGACCCTGCTGCGCAACTTCGCCGAAGGAAAGACAGGCGCCGAATGAGATCCGGTCTCCGATGAAACGTGTGCGTGTCATACCCACCCTGCTGATCGAGCAGGGGCGCCTGGTGAAGACCATCAAGTTCGGCAAGCGAACCTATGTCGGTGATCCGGTGAACACGGTTCGCATCTTCAGCGACAAGGAAGTCGACGAGCTGATGCTGCTCGACATCGGCGTCGCAAGGGAAGGCCGGGAACCGGATTTCGAGCTGCTGCGCGAGATCGCCAGCGAATGTTTCATTCCCTTCGGCTACGGCGGCGGCATCCGGACGCTGGAGCAGGCACGCCGTGCCTTCGACGCCGGGGTCGAGAAGGTCGTGCTGAATACTGCCCTGCACCGCGCGCCTGACCTGGCAAGCCGGATCGCCCGGATGTACGGCAGCCAGGCCGTGGTGGCCAGCATTGACGTGAAGAAGGGTCTGCTGGGCGGTCCGAAGGTCATGACCGAATGTGGTTCCAGGCGCGTGTCGGGGGACGTCACGGAGATCGCGCGCAATGCGGTCGATGCCGGTGCGGGGGAGATCCTGCTGACAGCAATGGATCGCGACGGAACCTTCGACGGCTATGACATGGAGCTGATCAAGCGGGTAACCGCCGCTGTCGATGTGCCGGTCATTGCCAGCGGCGGTGCGCGCGGAATTCCCGATTTCCTGGCCGCAATCAAGGAAGGCGGTGCCTCCGCCGTCGCGGCGGGTGCCCAGTTTGTCTTCAAGGGTCCGCACCGGGCTGTTCTGGTCAACTACCCCAGCCAGGCTGTCCTGCGCGAAGGGCTGTTCAATCATCTTGGCCCGGAAGACATCGTTGTCTGACCCCTTTTCATCCTTGAAACATTAGTCTGAAAGAAAACATGCAGCAGGTTTCCCCCAACAGCACAGGCTTCGCCATCGTCGGTTGTGGCCGGATCGGTCAGCGCCACGCCGGCCACGCCCCAAAGTTCGGTCGCCTGACCGCCGTCTGCGATATCGTGCCGGAGAAGGCACAGGAGATTGCGGCCGAGCAGGGTGCCGAAGCCTTCACCGATCTGGACCGGATGCTGAAGGACATGCGCGGCAAGGCTGATGTGGTCGCGATCTGCACCCCGAATGGCCTGCATGCGGAACACACGATCAAGGCGTTCGAGGCCGGCTATCACGTACTCTGCGAGAAGCCGATGGCGCTGACGGTTCATGAGTGCGGGGAGATGATCAAGGCGGGCGAGAAGGCCAACCGCCGCCTCTTCGTCGTCAAGCAGAACCGATACAATCCGCCGGTGGAGCACCTGAAGAAGCTGCTGGACCAGGGCGCGCTCGGACGGATCTACAGCGTGCATCTGAACTGCTTCTGGAACCGCAATGACGCCTATTACGCCGACAGCTGGAAGGGCAGTCTGGCGATGGACGGCGGCACGCTCTACACCCAGTTCAGCCATTTCATCGATCTGCTCTACTGGCTGGCCGGTGACGTGCAGGACGTGGCCAGCTTCATGGACAACTACTGCCACCGCGACTCGGTGGAGTTCGAGGACGCCGGGGTCGCGATCCTGCGCTTCTACAGCGGTGCCATCGGCAGTGTCAGCTTCACCATCAACAGCTTCGGGCGGAACATGGAGGGGTCGCTGACCCTGTTCTGCGAGAAGGGCACGATCAAGATCGGGGGCCAGTACCTGAACGAGATCGAGTAC
>CAXBNO010000630.1:0-2064 GCA_963976775.1 uncultured Kordiimonadales bacterium | reverse complement strand
CAACATCTATTTCCGGTGACGCAATCACCGTGTCCGAATAGCGCCGCCGTCCCCTGGCAAAGAACGGCACCTGGTCGAGGAAGGCCTGCAGCGCTTCCGGGTCGGCGACGGTGGCGAACCTCTCCCACTCCTCCCCCTCGGCGACACCCATGTGCTGCTGCCATTCGGCCATCTGGGTCCTGTTCATCAGGCCGCCGTGGTTGTCCTTCAGCGCGGCATAGAGCTGGTTCGGGCAGTCGTCGATCCAGGCGCGCAGCCTGTCGCCCCCCGGCTCCCGGAATGCGGCCTGCTGCAGGTGGCCATACTTGACGCGCACCACGTCCCAGCCGAACGCCTCGAAGATCTTCTCGATCCGCCCGAACAGCCCCTCCCGCACGATCCCGTCCAGGGACTGGCGGTTGTAGTCGATGATCCACCAGGTGTTGCGCAGATCATGCTTCCAGCCTTCCTGCAGGCACTCATAGATATTGCCCTCGTCCAGTTCCGCGTCGCCCACGAGAGCCACCATGCGCCCGAGTGGAACATCGGTTCCCCATGGTTTGGCGGAGACATAGTCCTGCACCAGTGACGCGAAGGAGGTGATTGCCACCCCCAGACCGACAGAGCCGGTGGAGAAATCCACGTCGTCCACGTCCTTGGTGCGGGACGGATAGGACTGCACACCGCCATAGCCGCGGAAGTTTTCCATCCGCGCCCGGGTCTGCTGTCCCATCAGATACTGGATCGCATGGAAGACCGGCGACGCATGGGGTTTCACCGCCACCCGGTCCTCTGGCCGGAGAGCGGAGAAGTAGAGTGCCGTCATGATCGAGACCATGGATGCGGACGATGCCTGATGGCCGCCGATCTTGATGCCCCCCTCCTTGGGGCGCAGGTGGTTGGCATTGTGGATCATCCAGTGGGACAGCCACAGCAGCCGCTGTTCGATGGTCTTCAGGTGGCTGTGCTGTGCATTCATGGCGCGTGTCTCCGTCCGGTTCCCCGCAGGCCTGGCGGATGCCACCAGGACTGCGCGTAGTCTGCGAAGCATATCACCATGGACGAAGTGATTTCTTGCGAATGCAGCTTATCCTGTTCATGGATATGGTGTTATCGGTGTTCATGAAGGATTTTCTGGTGACTTCCACCAAACTCGACGAGATCGACCTGCGAATCCTGCGGGAGCTGGGAAAGGACGGCCGGATGACCGCCGCCGAGCTCAGCCAGCGCGTCGGGCTGAGTGCCACACCGGTCATCCGTCGCCTGAAACAGCTTGAAGGCAGCGGGGTGATCAGGGGCTATGTGGCGCTGATCGACGAGGCGGCGCTGGGCTACACCATGTGGGTGTTCGTTTCGGTCAAGCTGGACCGGCAGGTCGATCACGCCCTGCGCAGCTTCGAGAGCGCCATCTCCCTGTTCCCGGAGGTGGTGGACTGCTGGCTGATGACCGGCAACCGTGACTACCTGCTGCGCATCGCCGTCACCGGTCTGAAGGAGTTCGAGGAACTGATGATCGAACGGCTGGTGAAGATCGACGGCGTTGCCTCCATCGAATCCTCCATCCCGATCCGCCGGGTGAAGGCGGGCATTTCACGCAGTCCGTGATTGCCAGCCTGAAACATATCCGTCGCGAAACCGTCATCAGACGGAAACTGCCCGGGTCTAACCCTGCCCACGTTATTCCACACGATGACAGGGGGATCCCGACATGAAGACGCGTCTTGGCCTTGCGGCCCTTGCCGCCACCACGCTGGCCTGGTCCAGTGCCTCGCTCGCCGCGACCGAAATCCAGTTCTGGCACGCCATGGGCGGCGCGCTGGGTGAAAAGGTCGACGAGATTGCGGGCAAGTACAATGCTTCCCAGTCCGACTTCGTCATGAAGCCCGTGTTCAAGGGCAACTATACCGAGACCATGACCGCCGCCGTCGCCGCCTTCCGCGCCGGGGAGCAGCCGCACATCGTGCAGGTGTTCGAGGTCGGGACCGCGTCCATGATGGCCGCTGGCGGCGCGATCAAGCCCGTCACCGACGTCATGAAGGATGCCGGTGTCGCCTTCGATCAGGCCGATTATCTGCCCGCCGTCGT
>CAXBNO010000629.1:0-2066 GCA_963976775.1 uncultured Kordiimonadales bacterium | reverse complement strand
CAGAACGGTTTCCACGGCCGACATCTCGCCGCGATGGTCCGTGCCCAGATGATGATAGCCGGGGCCAAGCACCAGCACGCGCGCGCCACTGTCGTTGATGATGTAGGCCATCTCCGGCACCGCGAGACGCCAGTTCACCGGCACCAGCACCGCTCCGGCCTTGGCGCAGCCATAATAGAGGGCGATGAAATCGTCGGAATTCTTCGCGATCAGGCCGACCCGATCACCGGGACGGATGCCAGCAGCAATCAGACCATTGGCGATGCAACTGGCCTGGCGGTCCAGCGTCGCGTAGTCCGTCCGCCGCTCACCGAATACCAGCGCAATGCTGTCCCCGCTGTCGCGGGCATGACCCCGCAGCACATCAGCCACATTGCGGCGGTCCTCGCCATCCGTTGCCGTATTGCCCGTCATTCTCATCCTCCCCGAAGCAGCCGCGAGTGTTCCCGCACGGTCCCGCCGCGTCAACCGCATCGCGCGGCTATCGGTCACAATGTCAAGGCACCGGCCCTGAAGCAGTTTGCGCCGCATGCAGACCGCCTCACAGAAAGAGACCACCGTCGCCGCCTTCGCCGCGCGCCAGCTGTTGCTGCTCGTCCTCGGCGGTGCGGCATTCTGGTGGGGCTGGAGCCTGGATCGCTGTGCCGCGGACCCGCCGATCCTGTGGCCGCTCGCGCTTGTTGTCTGGGTAACGCAGAGCATGTTCTGGCTCGGCTGGCGGCACCACGACGTGAAACTGCTGTTCCTGCTTTCCGGTGGCTGGGTCGGCGTCGCCTCCAGCGCGGCGGTGCTGATCATCTTCGTTGGCGCGGCTGTCGCCTCCGCCGGGGATCAGACCACCATCCGCATCGGGGCGCTGATTGCCATGCTGTTGCCGCTGATCATCCTGCCGCGCATTGCACCGCTCTGGCCCAGCCAGCAGAAACCTGTCGGACTGCTGCATCATCTCGTGCGCAGCATCTTCGTGATCATCCAGTATGGCGGCATTGGCCTGCTGATCGCTGCTATCATGCGGTTCTGCCCGACCTGAGGCCCCGCAACCCTGCCCTCGCGACGCGGAATTGTCGCATCCGTCACACTCGCGGCGAGCGGGTTTTGACGGCACAATGCGCGCCCGGTATGTCTACCCTCTCCAGCACCGACAGGGCCGGAGACGGAATCCAGAACCAGTCGAAAGGTTCCACCAATGGATTATGCGAAAATCTTCTCCAGCGCCGTGCAGTCGCTGCATGAAGAGAAGCGGTATCGCGTCTTCACCGAACTGGAACGTCACGCCGGACACTACCCGCGCGCCACCAACCATTCCGGGGGCAACAAGCCCGACGTGGTTGTCTGGTGTTCCAACGACTACCTGTGCATGAGCCAGAGCCCCATCGTGACGACCGCGATGAAGGACGCCATCGACCGGATGGGCGCCGGTGCAGGCGGCACCCGCAACATCTCCGGCACCAACCATCCGCTGGTGGAGCTGGAGCGTGAACTGATCGACCTGCACGGCAAGGAGGCCGCGCTGGTCATGACCTCCGGCTTTGTTGCCAACGAAGCCGCGATCTCCACCATCGCCCAGTTCCTGCCCGGCTGCGTCATCTTCTCCGATGAGCTGAACCATGCCTCCATGATTGCCGGCATCCGCCATTCCGGGGCCGAGAAGAAGATCTTCCGCCACAATGACGTCGATCACCTGCGGCAGTTGCTGGAGGAGACCGATCCGGACCGGCCGAAGCTGCTGATCTTCGAGTCCGTCTATTCCATGGATGGCGACATAGCCCCGCTGGAGAAGTTCTGCGACCTGGCCGACGAGTTCGGGGCGCTGACCTACCTGGACGAGGTTCACGCGGTGGGCATGTACGGCCCGCGCGGCGGCGGCGTGGCGGAGCGCGAGCAGGTCATGGACCGCATCGACGTGATCCAGGGCACGCTGGCCAAGGGCTTCGGCGTCATCGGCGGCTATATCGCCGCTTCCGCCGATCTGGTGGACACCGTGCGTTCCTACGCCCCCGGCTTCATCTTCACCACGGCGCTGCCACCCGGCGTCGCGGCTGGCGCGGTTGCCAGCATCCGCCACC
>CAXBNO010000628.1:0-2076 GCA_963976775.1 uncultured Kordiimonadales bacterium | reverse complement strand
CACCACGATCAAGGCGCTGGCGCTGCAGGGACCGATGCGCGACGGCTGGGAGCAGCGCCATGCCGGTGCGGTGGAGGAGGGGCTGCGGCGCGGCGCCAGTTCCGACTTCTTCATCCATCTCGGCATGTCGATGATGGTGCTGACCACGGTCGCGACCACCACAGTCGGCGCGATCGCGATCCTGAACCAGGACCTTTCGATCGGTGCGCTGGTGGCTGCCAACATGCTCGGCGGGCGCATCGTGCAGCCGTTCCAGCAACTGGTGAGCAACTGGCGCACCTATGCCGCCACCCGCCAGGCGCTGGCGCGGCTGGGTGACGTGATTGCCACGGCGGAGGAACCGGCCCGTGGCGCGATCAGTGCCGCACGGGTTCAGGGTACTCTCTGGCTGGACAATGTGACCTTCGGCTATCAGGCCGGACGGCCGCCCGCGATCCGGGAAGCGCGGCTGAAGATTTCGACCGGCCTGCACGGTCTGGTGGGCGCCAACGGATCAGGCAAGACCACCCTGCTGAAACTGATGCAGGGGCTGTATCGCCCTGACGCCGGGCGCATCCTGCTGGATGATGCCGACATCGGCCAGTACGGGCGGGAGGATCTGGCCCGTGCCATCGGCTACGTGCCGCAGCACACGTTCCTCTTCGCCGGCACGATCCGGGAGAACATTGCCGTCGCACAGCCGGAGGCAAGCGACGAGATGATCGTCGATGTGGCCCATCTGGCAGGGGTGCATGAGGCGGTGTCCGCCTTGCCCGACGGCTATGGCGCACGGGTGGGGGAGGGCGGCATGGAACTGCCCGGCGGCATTCGCCAGCGCATCGCCATTGCCCGCGCCCTGCTCGGCAATCCGCCGGTGCTGCTGCTGGATGAGCCGACGGGCAACCTGGACGGGCAGGCCACCGCGCGGCTGGCCCGCAACCTTCAGGCCTTGGGGGAGGACCGGACAGTGATCGCGGTGACCCACAGTCCTGCCTTGCTGGAGGCCTGTCAGAACATCGTGCTGATGGAGGGCGGGCGGATCACCGCCGCCGGTCCGGCAGCGGAGATGCGCGCCCGGCTGACCGCCGGTGCAGGGGGACGGACATGAGCGCGCTCGACCAGATGATCGCGCGTCATCGCCCGGGCTCCGTCGCCTGGATCGCCCGCGCCTTGGCGCTGGTCATCGTGCTGCTGGGGGTCTGGTCCCTGTTCGCGGAGCTGGAGGAGGTGGCCGTGGCGCCCGGGACCGTGGTGCCGCAGGGCGACGTGAAGGTCGTTCAGCATCTGGAGGGCGGGATTGTCGATGCCCTGCTGGTGGACGAGGGGCAACTGGTGTCGGAGGGGCAGCCGCTTGTCCGGCTTAAGCTGGGGCTGGCGGCGCAGAACCCGGCGGAACTGCGGGTGCGGCTGGATGGCCTGGAACTGAAGCGTGCACGGCTGCTGGCGGAGGCTGGCGGGACGGAGCCTGCGTTTCCTGACGGACCGAGCCAGCGTCGGCCGGAAGTCCTGCAGGCGGAGCAGCGTGCCTTTCGGGCGCGGCAGGATGAACTGCGCAGTTCCGAGGCCGTGCTGGATCAGCAGTTGCGCCAGCGTGGAGAGGAGATTCGCGAATACCGCTCGGCCCGCGACGCCCGCAACCGTGAGCTGGAACTGGGTCAGGAGTCACTGGAGACGCTGCAGGATCTGGCGCGGGACAATCTGGCTTCGCGGCTGGAGGTCAACCAGAAACAGGCCGACGTGGCCCGCCTGATCGGGGAGATCGGCAGTCTGGAAGCGGCCATGAACCGTGCCGCATCGGAACAGCGCGAAGCAGCGGAGCGCGAGGAAGAGGCCGCGCGCAGCTACCGGCGTGAGGCGCAGGCCGAACTGGCGGATGTCGAGGTTCAGATTGCCACGGTGGCCGAACGCCTGTCCGGTGCCGATGAGCAGGAGAGCCGGACAACGATCCGCAGCCCCATCGACGGAATTGTCGCGGACCTCAAGGTCTCGACGGTGGGAGCCGTCATCCAGTCGGGCCAGCCGATCCTGGAGATCGTGCCTGTCGGCGGCCCGCTGGTGGTGGAGGCGGAGCTCAGCCCCACGGATCGGGGCTTTGTC
>CAXBNO010000627.1:0-2084 GCA_963976775.1 uncultured Kordiimonadales bacterium | reverse complement strand
GTAATGCTTGGCGATCTCGTAGACCTCGATCTCCGCCTCGATCCCGACCTTGCGCCACATGCCGACGATGGCCTGCACCATCTCGTAGTCCTTCGGCTTGAAACCGCGCGTGGTCTGGATGCGGAACCGAACCGGGTTGTCGGTCGAATAGCCGCTCTGCGCCAGCAACGCCTTCGCCGCCTCCGGGTCGTAGGCCACCTGAATCGAGGGATCGAACGCCGCATACTCCGGGGCCTGCCGGGTATCGATGGGCACGCCATAGCCGCGCAGCAACCGGTCCACGATGGCATTCTTGTCGATGGCGTGGGCCGCCGCCTTGCGCACGTTGGGGTCGGTCATGACCTCGATGTCATTCAGGAAGATCATGCCAATGTCGCTGACCGGTGTCGTGACGCCCGCCAGACCGGCCTTGCCCTTCAGGCGGTCATATTCCTGGTAGGGGATCTCCAGCGTTATGTCGGAACCACCACTCTCCACTTCCGCCACCCGGGCTGAAGCATCGGTGACGAACTTGAAGACAACGGTCTCGAAGGCCGGCTTCTCGCCCCAGTAGTTCGGGTTCCGCTTCAGCCGGACGAAGGCATTGCGCTGGAATTCCTCCACCATGTAGGGGCCGGTCCCGATGGGGGCCTTCTCGAAGCCCTCCGCGCCGACCTTCTCGAAATAGGCCCTGGGCATGAAGTATCCGGTCAGGAACGAGAGCCACTTGAAGAACGTCGGCTCATAGGCGGCAACCTTGCCGGTTACCCGGTTGCCCGCGACCTTGTAATCCGTGACCTTGGACCAGAGAAACTGGATCGGATTGCCGGTCTCCGGATTGCCCGCGCGGGCCAGCGACCAGGCGACATCCTCCGCCGTGAAGGGGGAACCGTCATGCCAGGTCACACCTTCGCGCACATCCATCCAGATCTCGGTACGGTCATCGTTCCAGCCCCAGCCGGTCAGCAATCCGGGTGAAAAGCTGAGGTCGGGATTCTGCGTGATCGGCTGGTCGTAGACTGTCTGAAAGAACGTCTGGATCGTCGGGTTGACCGCCGACAGGCCGACAGTCGGGTCCCAGGATGGCAGATTGACGTGATAGGCGATCGTCACCGCCCCGCCGCCGTGTGCCGCTGCCAGCGCTCCGCCGGGTGCCAGCAGCATTGCCGCCGCTCCAAGGCCCGTACCCTGCAGCATCTGCCTGCGTGAGAGTTTCATTGTCCCGCCTCCATTCCCGGTTTCGCTCCTGTTGGCAGCAGTATGGCGCGGCGACCGTCGCTGGCAACCATGCATCCGTTTCGGTTCATCGCGTCATCTGGGACAATGCGCACATTGACCTGCACGGCAATTGTTCAGGAAAAGGTGCAGTTGCATCCTGCAAGTTTCCCTCGGATCACGTGTAGGTTGTGAGATACGGGATTGAACACGGTCACGGCAGCAAGGCTCCGACTGCTCCGGTCTCAAATCAAGGACAGGTCGAGTGACAGGTGGGCTTCGGCCCGGGGAGATGACAGGGAATGGGTACCAAGGACAAGATCTTGACAGCGGCAGGCGAGCTTTTCGGCCAGCAGGAGATTGCGATGGTCACCCAAAGGCAGATCCTTCAGGCCGCCGGTCAACGCAACACCTCGGCCATCCAGTACCATTTCGGATCACGGGAAGGCCTGTTGCGGGCCGTGTTCGAACGCGGTGTTGCGAGAATTGATGCCCGCAGGAACCAGATTGTCGACGAACTGGAAGCCTCGGGAAGACAACCGGTCGTGGGCGACTACATCAATGCGCTGGTCCGCCCCCTGTGCGAGCAGAGAGCCGACGGGGAGTCCGGTGTCCAGACCCTGCGTTTTCTCGATCAGGTCCTGAAGGATCCCAGTCTGCGGCTCATGGAGATCATGAAGGGCATGGACAACGGGATGCGTCGGGCACATCAGGGTGTGGTTCACTGCCTGCCGGACCTGCCACCGATGCTGCTGCGCTACAGGCTCTACGCGAGCAGCCGTGCAGCCACCGGTGTGCTTTGCGACTGGGACCGGAGCAGGAAGCTCGACGATCTCGCGGACGTCTTCACCGATGATCTTGTCGCAATGGTTCTCGCGATGGTCACGGCT
>CAXBNO010000626.1:0-2090 GCA_963976775.1 uncultured Kordiimonadales bacterium | reverse complement strand
AAAGCCGATACCGCCATCCCGGCAATACCGAAGACTCGCGGCAACGCGTCCGCGATACATCCATCGGAGTGAAATCATGAATCTGGAAAACACCTCCGCGCTCGTCACCGGCGGCGCGTCGGGTCTGGGGCTTGCCTGTGCGAAGGCGCTGGTCGCGAAGGGCGCATCGGTGGTCATCGTCGACCTGCCGACCTCGGCGGGTGCCGATGTCGCGGCGGAACTTGGCGACAGGGTCTCGTTCGTCGCTGCCGACGTGACCAGCGGCGAGGAGATGGAGGCCGCCGTGGCGGCGGCAGAAGCCAATGGCCCGCTGCGCGCCGTGCTGCATTGTGCCGGACACGGCGGCGCGGTGCGGCTGGTCAACCGCGACGGCACGCCGGGATCGCTGGAAGCCTATACCCGGGTGATCAACACCAACCTCATCGGATCGTTCAACGTGCTGCGGCTGGCTGCGGCGAGCATGGCAAGGAACGAGCCGCTGGACGGCGACCGGGGGGCCTGCGTGATGACGGCATCCGTCGCCGCCTTCGAGGGGCAGATCGGCCAGATTCCCTATGCCGCGTCGAAGGCCGGTGTAGTCGGCATGACCATCGTTGCCGCTCGTGATCTGGCGTCGAAGCTGATCCGCGTGAACACCATCGCGCCGGGCATCTTCGACACGCCGCTGCTGGGCCGTCTGCCGGAGGAAATCCGCCAGAACCTGGGCGCCAGCGTGCCGCATCCGGCGCGGCTGGGCCGCCCCGACGAATTTGCCGCCATGGCCATCCACATGCTGGAGAACCAGATCCTGAACGGGGAGACCATCCGCCTGGACGGCGGCATCCGCATGCCGCCGCGCTGAGCCAGTGAACCGGTGAGCCGGTGAGCCAGTCGTCCGGTTTGGTGCAGGGACGCGGGCCGGTGCCGCACTCAAATTGTGAAACGATCTATTCGAATGTCTCCGGCTTGAAGAAGACGGCGGCGGTGCATTCCGGATCAGGCATGTCAATGCATGCGCGTGCGCCGGGCACGTTGAACGGGGCGTAGATGGAGACCGTGGGCTGGCCGTTGCCGCTTTCCGGCAGCCAGACATGCAGGTCCCAGATTCGCGGGTGCCACATCAGGACATTGTCCGGCGTCGGTGCCTCGATGGCCGGGTCCGGAAACAGGCTGTCGACCACGGTCTCGCCCCTGACCGACTCGGTCGGGGGCCGCAGTGCCATGACTCCGCTGTTCAGATGATAACCGGCCTCATGCAGGAACCATTCGCTTGACGGGATACAGCCCATGACCGGGCGGCGCTTGGCGCTGTCCATGACCTTGCCCCAGGCACCGCCGATCACGCGGTAGGGGGTGGTATCGCCATTGGGGTCGGCGACCAGGGCCTGGTAGGCGCTGTCGCTTTCGTCGGCACGCTGCGCGCGGGGGGCGACGAACAGCAGGCCCGGCGGCCCGATCTGCACGTCGCCGCTGGAGAAGATGCTGCCTGCCCCGGCGAAGGTGATCCCGATCTGCGCCAGACTGGTGTTGCCGTGGGGCACGGAGAAGAAGCCCGCGCCGCCATTCCCGGCCCGTTCTCGATATCGTCGAAGGCGCGCAGGAACACGCCGAGGGTGGTGATGGAGGCTTCGACGTTTGCGTCACTGCACCCGATGACGAAGTCTCCCTGTCCACTGCGGACCGTCGCGATCTCGTTGCCGTCAGGCAGGCGGTAGTCGATGAACCATTCATAGAACAGGTGGTCGGCCTGGAAGGCCGCCTGCACCAGCGGCGGAGTCGCGCGCCAGGCCGTGCCGCCGGGGGTGACAGGCTGTGCCACGACCTCATGCGCCTCAGCCGCACCAGGCCAGTGATGGCGGGTGTAGCGCGCATAGACCGCGACGATATCGTAGCCCGCAGGCACATCGACTTCGGCTGTCAGAATGCGGGCGTCACCGGCCAGCCACTGGTCCGAGGTATCGGTGATCGTCGGTGTCTCGAAGTGCTCCAGTACTTCGCAACCACCGAGAAGAACCAGCATTGCTCCGAGCATCAGTCCCCTGCGCATCTTGGCCTCCCAGATCGTGTCGGTAAGATGATACCCGATTTTCGTCGGGCGGGCGAGTTGGGTT
>CAXBNO010000625.1:0-2093 GCA_963976775.1 uncultured Kordiimonadales bacterium | reverse complement strand
GCGCCAGGGCGTGCTGGCGGAGGAAGTCATCCTGCCGGAACGGGGTGTCATCCAGACCCCGGCACACCTGACGGATGCGGAGGCGGCCACCCTGCCCTGCGCTGCGCTGACCGCCTGGCACGCATTGACCCAGCCGCGACCGGTACTGGCGGGGGAGACGGTGCTGCTGCTGGGCACCGGCGGTGTCTCGGTCTTTGCACAACAGTTCTGCGCGATGATGGGGGTGCGGACCATCGTCACCTCGTCTTCCGACGAGAAGCTGGCGCGGATGAAGGCGCTCGGCGCGGATGAAACCATCAACTACCGCACCACGCCGGACTGGGATGCGGCAGTGCTGGACCTGACCGGCGGCGCGGGCGTCGACCGGGTGGTGGAAGTCGGCGGCCCCGGCACCTTCGACCGGTCGGTGAACGCCGTGCGCGTGGGTGGCATCATCGGACTGATCGGCATTCTGACTGGTGCCGCCGGACAGGCGAGCCCGACCGCCATCATGCGCAAGTCGGTGACGATACGCGGCATCTACGTCGGCCCCCGGTCGATGTTCGCCGACATGAACCGTGCCATCAGCACGCACGGCCTGAAACCGGTGATCGACCAGTCCTTCGCGTTCGGGGATGCCCGCGCCGCCTATCACACCATGCGTGCGGCAAGCCATTTCGGAAAGCTGGTGATCGAGGTCTGAGCGAAACTCGACATGCGGCATGCGGAGTGGTGGGACAGCCGGCTCCATCATCTCCAGTTCACCACGGCGCTCGCGGACTTGATCCGCGAGCCCAGTCTCCCACACCTGCGCGGCACTCCTGGGTACCCGGGTCAAGCCCGGGCACAGCGTGATTCCGGGTGGCCTCGCTCTGTCCGAGCTCTCCGCTCGTTCTCCGGCGCAGGACCTGCTACCGCTCAGACCTTTGGCGGTGCCAGCAGGCCCCGCAGGCCCAGCACGTCGACGAAGTCCCGGATGCGGTCGCGCTGATAGGCCTCCCGGTCCACGTCAGCATAATCGTGGAAGCCACGACCGACGTGCAGCCCGGTGGCCCCCTGCGCCATCTTCTCGCCGACGATGCCCGGCGCCCGGAACCGGTCCTGACCGGTGGTTTCCGTCAGGTAGCGGCTGGCGTGATGCAGGATGTCCACCCCGCCCCAGTCGATGAACTCCACCAGGCCGAGCACAGCGAAGCGCGGCCCGAACCCGGCCCGGATCGCCGTGTCCATGTCCTCCGCACTGGCGACACCTTCCTCCACCATCCGCGCCGCCTCGTTCATCGCCAATGCCTGGATGCGGGGCACGATGAAACCGGGGCTGGCCTTGCAGACCACCGGCACCTTGCCGATGTCACGCAACCAGCCGAGCAGCCGCTCCCGCACCTCTGGTGCCGTGCCGTCGTGCGGACTGACCTCCACCAGCGGGATAAGGTAGGCCGGGTTGAGCCAGTGGGCGTTCAGAAACCGTTCCGGCGCGGCGACATGCGTCGCAAGCTCCGTCGAGAGCATGGTCGATGTGGTGGAGGCGATGATCGTCTCCGCCCCCGCATGGGCGGAGATCAGGGACAGGGCCTCCGCCTTTGCGTCCCGCGTCTCCGGCACACCCTCCATCACCAGATCAGCGCGGGCGAGTGCGTCGGGGAGGTCATCGGGCGCGCAGTAGCTGATACGTCCCTGAAGGCCCGCGACCGCACCCGGCGCGCACTGACCGAACTCCGCCATCAGGTTCAGGGTGCGCGCCACCTCGGCCTCTGCTTCCTTCAGCAGTGTGGCGGCAGCGGCCTTGCCCCGTGGCTTCGCGTCCAGCAGATCGACCTGCCAGCCGCCCCAGGCAAAGACATGCGCCAGTCCGCGCCCCATGCGCCCGGCACCGACCAGTGCAACGCGCGGCATCAGAAGCCCTCTCGCAACCGGGTCTGCAAGGCTGCCGGAGCCAGATCAGCAAGGCCAAGGCGTTCAAGAGTGCGCCCGGTGACCGAGAAATCCTCCCCATTGATCGCACCGGCCAGCGCCAGCAGGCCGCTTGCCACCGGGGCGGGAACCCCCACCCAGCGCGCGACCGAAACCAGGAAGGCCAGCCCGATCGCCACATCCTCGCGCATGTAGCGGTGGCT
>CAXBNO010000624.1:0-2100 GCA_963976775.1 uncultured Kordiimonadales bacterium | reverse complement strand
CCGTGAGCGGCATGGTCGATGCGGCTGACCAGGGCATCATCGATATCAGTCACAGCTGGGGCGCGTTCTATGTGGGCGACATCCCGGAGGCGGACGTCGAGAGCGGCCTGCCGTTGGCCTGGGGCGAGACCTACGAATCCTATGACGCCTACTACAATCGCGGCCTCAAGGAAGTCATCGCGGAAGCCTACGAGAGTCGCTTCAACGTCAAGCACTTCCCGTCGATCATCGGGCTGGAGTATGTCATCGCCACGCGCGACGAGATCAGCAGTCTCGACGACCTGAAGGGCAAGAAGCTGCGCGCACTGGGTGTGTATGGCGAGGTTGCACGGGAACTCGGAGCCTCGGCTGTCGTCATTCCGGGCGGCGAACTCTATACCGCCCTGCAACTCGGCACCATCGACGGTCTGATCTACGGCGCGGAAGCCATCGTTGCGCAGGGGCTTCAGGAGTTCCTCAAGACAGCAATCGTCGAGCCGAACCTGAACGCGGGTGCCGGTCACTGGCTGATGAACCGCGATACCTGGGATAGCCTGCCGCCGCATCTGCAGAATGTCGTCAACCTTGCGGTCGACTACGGCAATCTTGCCGGTGCGATGCAGTACCGGATCGTCGAGGCGAGGAACATCGGCGTCCTGGCGAAGGATGGCGTCAAGCTGCTGGAGCTGTCCCCCGCGGACAATGCCCGGCTGAACGCGATTGCCGTAGGACTCTGGGACAGGATCGGCGAGCGTTCCGAACTTGCCGCCAAGGCATCGTCAAGGAGCAGCAGCGCGAATTCGGCAAGATCGAATAGCGCGGACAATACCGGCGGCGGTCCGCGTGACCGCCGCCGGAATCCCCCGATCACCGGCCCCGTACAGGGCCTGTGTCCCTGTTTCCTGATTTCTGGGAGAATCGTCTGATGGATCGACTGAAATCGATCGACCGGATCAGCGGCTGGATGTCGGTGGTCTCCAGCTGGACCTTGCTTGCGATGACACTGGTCGTCGGTTTCGAGGTGATTTCGCGGTATGCGCTGAACAGCCCGACGATCTGGGCCTGGGATGTGAACGTCCAGCTCATGCTGCTGCTGCTCATGTTCGGTGTGGCCGAGTGCTACCGCCGCGACGCACATGTGCGCGTTGATATCCTGACAGGTGCGCTGTCGCCACGTGGCCGCGCCATCCTCGATGTGCTCTACGCGCCTGTCTTCTTCCTCATCACGGTCATCGTGGTCTGGACCGGGTGGGAATATTTTCATCAGGCATTCGAGCGCAATCAGACGGCTCCGACCATTTTCGCGCCGCCGCTCTGGCCCATCAAGTTCGCCATCCCGCTCGGCGGTGCCGTCCTGCTGCTGACCGGCGTCACCAAACTGATACGGGATCTGAAAATCGCTTTCGGTGGTGCCGAGGATCGATCCGAGGCCGGGCAATGAGCGCGGAACTTGTCACCATCCTGATCTTCGCCAACCTGATCTTCTTTCTGGCGACAGGCTTCCCGGTGGCGCTCTCGCTGATGGGCGTATCACTTATCTGGATCCTGATCCTGCACGGGGAGCGTGCGCTTGGCATGGTCCCGTCGACGATCTTCGACACAGCGACGACGGACATCTTCATTGCCGCGCCCCTGTTCATCTTCATGGCGATCGCGCTGTATCGTGTCGGCATCGGCAATCTGATCTATGAGGCGATTCATCACTGGACGGCCGGCGTGCCGGGCGGGCTTGCCATCGGCACCGTTGCCGCCGCAGCCCTGATTGCCGCAATGACAGGCATTGGTGGCACTGCCGTGCTGGTACTGGGCGTGCTGGCCATTCCGGAGATGATCCGGCGTGGCTACAACATCCGTCTCGCCATCGGCGGGCTGCCGCCGGGCGGGGCGCTGGGTGTGCTGATTCCGCCCACGGTCATCGGTGTGCTGCTCGGTGGCTTCGCCGGAATCCCGGTCGGTCACCTGTTCTTCGGGGCGGCTGTTCCCGGTGTGCTGATCGCCGTGCTGTTCTGTCTCTACATCCTGATCCGCTGCACCATGAACCGGTCTCTCGCGCCCGTCATAGCGAAGGAGGATCGGCCGTCGCTGCGCGAGAAACTGGTGGCCACCAGCCGCATCGCCCTG
>CAXBNO010000623.1:0-2102 GCA_963976775.1 uncultured Kordiimonadales bacterium | reverse complement strand
TGAGGCGTGGAGAAGGGTGTGGAGGCCTGGAGCAGGGTCGAGCCTCGGGAGACACGTGCCTCACCACCCCACAAACGTCGCCGCCGGACTTGATCCGGCGGCCCGGAAGTGCCGCACAAACCTCGGTGAATGGACACCCGGGTCAAGCCCGGGCGAGGCGTGGAGAGGGGTGAGACGTGGAGAAGTGTGAGCCGTGGAGAGGGGACCGCGTGTGTTACCTACAGCTTCGCCCGCACCTCGTTGGCAAAGCGGTCCATGGTCTCGACGGCGTTGTCGGCGGTCTCCGGGGCGATGTCGAAGCACATCTCCGTCGCGCCCGCGTCCTGAAAGCGGCGGATGGCGTCGATGATGTCCTGCGGGCGGCCCTGGGTCGGGGGCTGGCCATCCGAAGCGGGTCCGTCCTGGAAGATCAGTGACACCTTCGGCGCAATGGGGAAGTCCTTCGCATTCCTGCCCTCGTCGGCCAGCAGCCGTTCCAGTTCCGGGCGCAGGTTCACCACGTCCTCCGGCAATACCTTGAAGGGATGCCAGACGTCGGCAAACCTTGCCGTGCGCTTCAGCGCCGCCGGAGTGTGCCCGCCGACATAGATCGGCGGATGCGGACGCTGCACCGGGCGCGGACCCAGCCGCGCACCCTTGAACTGGTAGAACTCGCCGTCGAAGTCCGTCGGTTCCCCGCTCCACAGCCGCGTCGCGATCTCCAGCCCCTCGTTGCAGCGCCGCCCGCGCTTGCGGAAGGGATAGCCCAGCGCGTCATACTCCTCCTGGTACCAGCCGACACCGACGCCGAAATTGGCGCGCCCGCCGCTGACCTGGTCCAGTTCCGCGACCTGCGCCGCCGCCTCCATCGGGTTGCGCATCGGCAGCACCAGGACGGAGGTGCCCAGCCGTACCTTCGTCGTTCGCCCGGCCAGATAGTTCAGCACGCTGAAGGGCTGGTAATAGGTGCGCTTCCAGGGTTCCGGCAGTTCCCCGTCCGCCGTGCCCGGGTACTTCGAATGCACCATCGGCAGCATCAGCAGATGATCGCTGGACCAGAGGCAATCAAGCTCCGTCGCCTCCGCCTTCTCCGCCATCCGGTCAAAGGTCTGCGGCGTGGCCTCGTCACCCCGCACGATGATCGACATTCCGAACTTCATGACGCTTCCTCCCCTGCGCTTTCCGGGATGCTACACCGACATGGCATTCCTTGACAGACCGGTGCCGCGCGTATCCCGTGGCACGGTTGGGGAGGGACGGCAACGATGGCGGTCATCGCGGAGTCGGACAGGCCGGGTGCAGGGATCTTCTTCGTCATGCTGGGCATGGCGTCGATCTCCGTTCAGGATGTCCTGATCAAGAGCCTCAGCGATGGCTATCCGCTGCATCAGATCGTCTTCACCCGCAGCCTGATCGGGCTCTGCTTCACCCTGATCCTGGTGCAGATGGAGGGTGGCTGGCGCATCCTGCGGACACCACACTGGCGCATCCATCTGGCCCGTGGCGGCCTGGTGATCTGCGCCAACATGCTCTACTTCACCGCCCTCGCCAGCATGACCCTGGCGGAGGCGACGGCGCTCTATTTCGTGGCGCCGCTCTTCATCACCATTCTCTCCGTCGTGGTCCTGAAGGAAACCGTCGGACTGCACCGTGTCACCGGCATCATCATCGGTTTCATCGGGGTGCTGGTGGTGGTCCGGCCGGGCAGCGGCATCTTCGGCCTGATCGCGCTGCTGCCGATGCTGGCTGCCCTGAGCTACGCCATGATGAGCGTGCTGACACGCAAGATCGGCGTCGCCGACAAGGCGTCCTGCATGGCCTTCTACATCCAGATCGTCTTCCTGGTCTTCAGCATCATCTTCGGCCTCGCCTTCGGCGACGGGCGCTATGGCCGCAGCGGTGACCCGAGCATCGACTTCCTGCTGCGGGCCTGGGTCTGGCCGCCGATGGATGATGCCATCCTGCTGGGTGCCTGTGGCGTGACCGTCGCCATCACGGGGTACTGCCTGTCGCAGGCCTATCGGCTGGCTCACGCGGGACTGGTGGCACCGTTCGAATATGTGGCGCTGCCGCTCGCCGTGCTCTGGGGCATCACCTTCTTCGACGAGTACCCCGACCTCTGG
>CAXBNO010000622.1:0-2125 GCA_963976775.1 uncultured Kordiimonadales bacterium | reverse complement strand
AGTATGTCACCGGTCGCGCTGCCCGGTCGGTACTGTGCGCCGCCCTGCCAGGCGGGCCAGAAGTCGCTGTCGGGATGAAGCTGGCTGAATCCGATCAGCCCGCCTGTCATCGGCTGAGCCTCGACGGAGGGTACCTCGGCCTCCGCAGCCGCGGCGGCAACATTGACCGGTGCGGACGCCTCGGGCTGCTCCGGTTGTGTTGCGGCTTCACGCTCCTGCTCTTCCAGCACCCGTTCAAGCCAGTGCTCCTGACAGGCCGCTTCCCGATGGGAGCTGACATCCGCTGCCGATGCGCAGGCATCGCGCACACGCCCCACACCTTCCGCGTCAAGTCGGGCGAGATCGGGATATTCGACGGGGACCTTCTGGCGCACCATCTCCTGCTCGATGCAGCGGCCCCATGGTGCCGGTCCCTTCTCCACCATGTCCGCACAGCCTTCGCGCAGGCGATTCTGTTCACCCGGCGGGTAGAGGGAGAGGTCCGGCTGGAACACCAGACTCCGCCAGGCCTCCGCGTGATGACTGAGACAGGGAACATGGCGCTGCAGGATCCGGCCGTCCCGGATACCGCAGGCGGACATCAGGGACCGTTGCACGTCGACGGAGAGATCACGCAGATCCAGCGGACGTGCGGCCTGCGCGCCTGAGGCAATCATCTGCATGGTGAAGACGAGCGTCAGGCAGACGACGAGGCGCATCCCGCACCTGCCACCAGGAACAGACCGTCGGGTGCCCTGAACCCTTCGGATCATTTCTGCCCGTAGACCTCCACACCCTGCAGGGCATGACGACCGCGGATGTTCCGCAGCCGCAGCCCGTCAAACGGATCACGAAAGGCGGTGTCAGTGACATCCAGGATGTCCTGATCATCGACCGCCACGGTCATCCTGCCCCGCGCGTCCCGTCGCCAGATCACATCATAGCCCGGATTGCGCCAGCCATCGACCAGTTCCGGCAAGCGGAACGGTGCCCGGGCAATGACACTGACACTGCGACCGACACGCACGAGCTGCGCCTCGCCACCGGAGCCGAACACCAGACGATAACCGATACGGCCACCCTGCCCCTGAAACACTCCGAGTTCGATACTGCCTCCGGCATCCGGATCGCTCTCCAGCCGGGCACGTATCTCGAAGGCATTGCTGAAGGGCTGAACCAGATGGATCAAGGCGGGATCGGGGCGGCTCTCCGCCGGGGCATTGCCACCCTGCTGGCCCTGACTTCCCTGCTTCGCGCCGAGGATCTGGCCGAACAGGCGGACCACCGCCTCCGCCTCGCTGCCCTGGCCGCGCCCCTGCGCCTGCGGCTCGGGTTCGACAACCTCCGAGACCAGGCCGCCATAGCGACCGATCCGGAAGCTGCCCTGGGTAACCTGCCATTCCGGTGCTTTCGTGAAGTCACCATCCTCGAACAGGTCGCGGACCAGCAGCTCGAACTTCGGCTGGTCATGGCGCTCCATCAACTGGCGCAGATCGCGGATGAAACGTGGGTCTGCTGCCCGCGCCTGCTCGGCCTCGTCCACCAGACCGCGCAGCTCCTTCAGCAGGGCATCCTGATCGCCGCCCGATGCATTGCCGGCAACCGTCTGGTCGCCGAAGACCTGACCCTGCGTATCCGCCGCCAACGCTCCCGTGCCGGGAAGCAGGAACAGCAGCAGGGCAAACCCGGTGCGGGTGGCGCGGCGGATCATTCGCGCCAGCTCGTGTCCTGACGGTCCAGACGCCGCACCAGGGCGGCAAACTCCCGCTGGCCCACGCCCGCACCGAACCCGCCTGACGCCGCATCGCGCACGTACTGCTGCACCTGGGGCGACGGAATGGTCAGATTGCCGCCACCGGACTGGGCCGCGACCTGCATCCGGCAGGCCTGCTCCATGTAGTACATCAGCAGGAACGCCTCCTGCACCGTCTCGCCGACCGTCAGCAGGCCATGGTTGCGCAGGATCATGATGCGCTTGTCGCCCATGTCGGCCAGCATCCGCGCCTGCTCTTCCTCCCGCAGGGCCACGCCCTCGTAGTCGTGATAGGCGACCTGGCCGGTGAACAGCATCGAGGTCTGGCTGAGGGGCAGCAATCCCTCCTCCTGCGCCGAGACTCCGGTTCCGGCGACGGTGTGGGTATGCAGC
>CAXBNO010000621.1:0-2127 GCA_963976775.1 uncultured Kordiimonadales bacterium | reverse complement strand
GGGACCGGAAGCCGTCGAAGGGTATCGCAGGGTGCTGTCGGAACTGATCGATGCGGAGAGCCGCGATGCCATCCTCGCCCAGATCCGCAAGTGAGCACCGGATGCCCGAAAGATCCGCATGACCGATGAGAGCCCGCATATCCTGATCGTTGACGATGACAGCCGGTTGCGCGGCCTGCTGCGCCGTTTCCTCGGCGACAGCGGCTTCCGCATCAGCGAGGCGGCGGACACGGCGGAGGCGGAGAGCCGCCTGGCAGGGATCGAGTTCGACCTGCTGATCCTCGACGTCATGCTGCCGGGGGAGGACGGACGCCAGTTCGCCAGTCGCCTGCTCGGCACCGGTCGGCAGGTGCCGATCCTGATGCTGACCGCCCTCGGCGATGCGGATGACCGGATCGCGGGTCTCGAAACCGGTGTCGATGACTACCTGACCAAGCCGTTCGAGCCGAAGGAACTGCTGCTGCGGATCCGGGCCGTGCTGCGACGCGGCACACGACGCCCGGTCACGCAGGTTCTCGGTTTCGGCGATTTCCGTTTCGACCGCGCCACCAACAGCCTGACCCGCGACGATGCCCCTGTACGGCTGACCAGCGGTGAGGCGGCATTGCTGCAGACCCTCGACGCCCGTCCCGGCGAGACCATCAGCCGGGAAACCCTTGCCGGAGACGCCGGCGATCCCGCCGGGCGTGCCATCGACGTGCAGGTCACGCGGCTGCGGCGGAAGCTGGAGGAAGACCCCCGCCAGCCGGCGCATCTGCAGACCGTGCGCGGTGAAGGCTATGTCCTCTGGGCCACGGCGGTGGAGTCATGACCGTGGTATCCCTCCCCGCCAACAGGACAGCCGAATGCGCGTAACCCTGCCTTTGCTGGGCCGGATGCGGCAGCTGATGCCGAAGCGGCTGTTTCCCCGCGCGCTGCTGATCATCATCCTGCCGCTGGTCCTGGCCGCAGAAACCCAATGCCATTCCCAACCGCGATCGGTCTCCGCGCACATGGCGTCCGGCGTCGTGGGCGAGATCATGCTGGTGCTGGACAGCATGTCCACAGCGGAGAACCGGGCGGAGCGCGCCTGGCTGGCCCAGGCAGCACAGGACAAGCTGCGCCTGCGCGTCGAGTTCGTTGGCGGTGCACGACTGAGCAACCCGGTACGCGGCGCGGACATCGACCCCGGTGACTACTCGCTGAAGGACCGGATGTTCGCCCAGTTCATCGCCCGCAGCGTCACCTACCCCTTCGTCATCGACACGGGCTCCGAGGCCCGGCGGCTGGGGGTCAGCATCCAGTTGCCCGACGGGGTGCTGCATGTCTCGACACGTGACGAGCGGCTCTATTCCCTGACCATCAACATCCTGATCATCTCCATGATCAGCACCTCCATCGTCGTGCTGTTCATCGCCGTGCTGTTCCTGCGCAACCAGGTACGGCCGATCCGCTGGCTCGCCTCCGCCGCCGAGCGCTACGGCAAGGGACAGGAAGCCCCGGATTTCCGCCCCAGCGGCGCACTGGAGGTGCGGCAGGCCGCGCGCAACCTGCTGGAAATGAAGAACCGCATGACCCGGCAGATCGAACAGCGCAGCGAGATGCTGGCCGGTGTCAGCCACGACCTGCGCGCGCCGCTGACCCGGATGAAGCTGCAACTCGCCATGCTGGGGGAAGATCCGGAGATCGAGGACCTGCGCAGCGACGTGAACGACATGCAGCGCATGGTCGACGGCTATCTGGCCTATGCCCGCGGCCAGGACCAGGAGCCGGCGGAACCGCTGGATCTTGCCGCCCTGGTCAGGGCGGTCGCCGACGACACGCGGCGTCAGGGTGCCACGGTCACGGACAGCATCACGGGTGATCTGCAGATGATCGGACGCCCCAACGGCCTGAAGCGATGCCTGACCAACCTGATGGAGAACAGCCACCGCCACGCGGAGAGCATCAGCCTGCTGGCGGAGCGGCGCTCGAACCAGATCTATATCCAGATCGATGACGACGGACCGGGCATCCCCGCCGACCGGCGCACGGAGATGTTCCGACCCTTCCGTCGCCTGGATGACGCGCGCGGGCCGGACACGGGGGGCGCAGGGCTGGGTCTGACCATCGCCCGCGACGTGGTACGCCGCCACGGTGGCGAGATCA
>CAXBNO010000620.1:0-2151 GCA_963976775.1 uncultured Kordiimonadales bacterium | reverse complement strand
GAACCCACTGTATCGGCACCACCGACCGGAGCTCTGAAATGACGTCGCAGAACGCGGAGCCGCTGCTGTCCGTCCGGCAGATGTATGCCGCCGATGCCCATGCCGTTGCGCATGGTGTTTCGGGGGAGGTGCTGATGGAGGCTGCGGGTCGCGGCGCGGCGCTCGCGATCAGGGACCGCTGGCCCGCGATGCCCTGTGTCGTCCTCTGCGGGCCGGGAAACAATGGTGGTGACGGCTATGTCATCGCACGCCATCTGGCTGACGCTGGCTGGCCGATACGTGTTGCGGCGCTGGGCGATCCGGAAAAGCTGAAGGGTGATGCCGCGATCATGGCCCGGCGCTGGGATGGGCCGGTGGAGCCGCTTCACGCGGGCTGTCTCGGCGAGGCTGAACTGGTTGTCGATGCCCTTTTCGGTGCCGGGCTGACACGTGCGCTGGACGGCATCCCCGCTGAACTGGCGGAAGCCGCGAAGGGGCGCATCGTCGTTGCCGTCGATGTGCCAAGCGGGGTGTCGGGAGACAATGGCCTTGCCGAAGGTGCCTGCTTCGATGCCGACCTGACGGTCACGTTTCACCTGCGCAAGCCCGGACACCTGCTGATGCCGGGGCGGACGCATGCGGGTGAAGTGGTGGTGATCGACATCGGCATTCCCGCAACCGCTGCTGAAGAGATCGCGCCCCGGTGCTGGGTCAACGGGCCGGAACTCTGGCGCTATTGCCTGCCCGTGCCGTCGGCACAGGGCCACAAGTTCGGGCGCGGTCACGCGCTGGTGGTCGGCGGCGGCATGCTCAGCAGTGGTGCCGCGCGCCTTTCCGCCGTATCCGCCTTGCGGGCCGGGGCCGGTCTGGTCACCGCCGTACCGCCGCGCAGCGCTGCGATGGTCTATGCCAATCATCTGACGGCGGTGATGCTGCAACCGGCGGACACGCCGCAGGACTGGACCGCACTGCTGGACGATCCGCGCCGCAACGCGGTGCTGATCGGGCCGGGCAATGGGGTCAATGCCCGCACGCGGGCCTTCGCGCTGGCGGCGCTGGACCGGGACCGTGCGACGGTTCTCGATGCGGATGCGATCACTGTCTTCGGCGATGACCCGAAGGCCCTGTTCCAGCGCATCACCGCCCCCTGCATCATGACACCGCACGCGGGTGAGTTCGCCCGGCTGTTCAGGGTCACGGGCGACAAGCTGGAGGATGCGCGCGCCGCGGCACGCAGCAGCGGTGCAACAATTGTTTCAAAGGGACCGGATACGGTGATCGCCGCCCCGGACGGTCGCGCGGCGATCAACTGCAACGCACCGCCCGACCTCGCGACCGCAGGGTCCGGCGATGTGCTGGCCGGCATCGCCGTCGGACTGCTGGCGCAGGATGTGCCGGCTTTCGAGGCCGCCTGCATGGCGGTGTGGCTGCATGGCGCAGCAGCGACGGTTGCAGGTCCGGGACTGATCGCAGAGGATCTGGCGCCGAGCCTGCCAGCGGTCTGGCGACAACTGCGGCGACAGGACTGAAACGCACCGTTCGACGGTCGCACTTGCCGGAGGTGAGCACGATGAACCGACCCACCGGAAACTTCTGGTCCCGCACCCTGTCGCGATTGCGCGACTGGCGTGGCGATGCGCTCGCCGGTGTTCGGCCATTGTCCGTCAGTACCGATCTGGCCGGCGATGATCTCGCGATCATCTCGGCCCAGATCAATGCGTGTCTGGACGGGCGGGGTGGTGCCGTCTCTGCGCGCCTGCGGGCGGCGGAACTGGGCCGCGCCTATCTGAGCCTCGACAGCGATGGGCGCCTGCGTTTCTTCCGTCTGCTGGCGGAGAGTTTCGATGTCGATGAAGCGGCTGTGGACAAGGCCGCAACCAGCCTTGGTGAAGCCGATAGCGACGCGGATCGGGTCAGGGCACGACGGGCGCTGCGCCGGAATCTCGTGACGCCGCGCGTGGACCTGTTCCGGCAGTTCAACAGTCTGGATCGCGGTGTGAAGTTTCTGGTCGACATGCGTGCCGACCTGTTGCGGCTGTTGCGCGATCATCCGGAACTGCGGGGTGTCGAGGAAGACCTGCAGGACCTGCTGCGCGCCTGGTTCGATGTCGGGTTTCTGGAGATGGCGCAGATCACCTTCAACTCCCCCGCGTCATTGCTGGAGAAGCTGAT
>CAXBNO010000619.1:0-2152 GCA_963976775.1 uncultured Kordiimonadales bacterium | reverse complement strand
CCTGCCGCCGGGTCGAAAGTGATCGCCGTGCGCCGCTTCGGTACCAGCCCGACGGGTGCTGCCCCCGCCATGGCGGCCAGATCGTCGCCCCAGGCTCCGGCAGCGTTGATGACGATCTCCGCGCGGAACGCGCCTGCCGTTGTCTCGATGCGGAAACCGTCGCCGCCGCGTTCGATGGCCGTGACCTCAGCATCGCCGACGACTCGCCCGCCCAGACCCCGGAAGACCCGGACGAAGCCCTGGAGCATGCCGTGCACGTCGATGTCCATGGCAAGCGGTTCGTGGACACCACCCGAAAGCTGGTCCTGACGCAGCGTCGGGCAGATCTCCTTGCAGCGCGCAGCGTCGACACGGCTCAGCACGTCCGGGCGCTGCATTTCCTCCATGAAGGCATCCAGCCGTTCCGCCTCGCCGCTGTTCGCGACCATCAGGGCGCCGCGCGGGGTCAGCAGCGGATGGTCGGCATAGCGTTCGGCGGGACTTTCCAT
This sequence comes from uncultured Kordiimonadales bacterium, assembly GCA_963976775.1. Classification (GTDB taxonomy): domain Bacteria; phylum Pseudomonadota; class Alphaproteobacteria; order Minwuiales; family Minwuiaceae; genus Minwuia. Next base: position 1,664 of record CAXBNO010000619.1, on the reverse strand, counting down.
GAAGCTCCGGCCCGCGCGGACCAGGGCACGGATGACATCGTTGCCATAAACCTCCGTGTACATGGCGGCGGAACGTCCGGTGGTGTGATAGCCGGGCTGCGATTCCCGCTCCAGCACCACGATGTCCGCGCCGCTGCCCGCCTCCTCCGCGATCAGGCAGGCGGCAGATGCGCCCGCCATGCCGCCGCCGACAATGGCAATCCTGACGTCCGTCATTCGATGCAGCCCCCTTGCATGACAAGGGTGCATTGTCGGACGGCATCGCGTGCGTGACAATGCACCAGCGACATGGGGCTGGAACCGGAGAGGGGCCGATATGGCAGATGAACTGATCAGAAAGACAGCGGGCGACCTGGCAGTAGGATACGAGAAGGGGGAGTTCAGCCCGGTCGAGGTCGCCAGCGCGGTTTTCGACCTGATCGATGCGGTCGATGGTCGGCTGAACGCGTTTCGCCTGCTCGACAGGGAAGGGGCCATGGCCGCTGCCGCCCGCTCGACCGAGCGCTGGCAGAAGGGCGCGCCGCTGTCGCCGATCGACGGGGTGCCGACCAGCATCAAGGACCTGTTCGCGGTCAAGGGGATGAGCAACCGCAAGGGCTCCCTGACGACGCCGGACACGCCGGACCCGGAAGATGCGCCGACGGTCGCGCGCCTGCGCAACGCGGGTGCGGTGATCCTGGGCAAGACCAACACACCGGAGTTCGGCTGGAAGGGTGTCACCGACAGCCCGGCGGAAGGCGCCACCCGGAACCCCTGGAACACGGATCGGACACCCGGCGGATCATCGGGTGGTGCTTCTGCGGCGGCGGCGGCTGAGATGGGGGTGCTGCATCTGGGGACCGACGGTGGCGGTTCGATCCGCATTCCGGCGGCCTTCGCCGGAGTCTTCGGCCACAAGCCGTCCTTCGGTCGGGTGCCCTATTTCCCGCCCAGCCCAATGGGCACGCTGGCCCACGCCGGGCCGCTGACCCGGACGGTCGCGGATTCCGTCCTGATGCTGAATGTCATGATGGGAGAGGATCCTCAGGACTGGTACACGCAACTTTCCAGCCCCATTCACCTGGCGGCCCCGTCAGGCGGTGTGAAGGGAATGAAGGTCGCCTACAGCCCGGCGCTGGGTCATGCGACAGTCGACGGGGAAGTGGCGGCCAGCGTCGCCGAGGCCGCGCGGCTGTTCGCCGAGCTGGGCGCGGAAGTGGAGGAGTGCGATCCGTTCACCGATGATCCGGTGGGCATCTTCAACACGCTTTGGCAGTCGGGTGCCTATGGTGCCTTGCGCAACCTTCCGCCTGACCAGCGGGCGAAGCTCGATCCCGGTCTGGCGAAGGTGCTGGATGACGCCGCCGGGATCAGCCTGGGTGACTACATGGATGCGCAGCGGGACCGCGCCGCCTTCAGTTCGGCGGTGAAGGTCTTCATGTCGAAGTATGACCTGCTGCTGACCCCCGCACTGTCCGTCCCCGCGTTCGGTGTCGACCGGCTGGTGCCGGGAGGCTGGGCGGAGGATGCGCAGAACAGCTGGGTCGCCTGGACGCCCTTCTCCTATCCCTTCAACCTGACGCAGCAGCCGGCCTGTTCGGTGCCCTGCGGCTTCACGAAGGACGGCCTGCCCGTCGGCCTGCAGATCGTCGGGCGGATGTTCGACGATGCGACGGTGCTGCGCG
>CAXBNO010000618.1:0-2155 GCA_963976775.1 uncultured Kordiimonadales bacterium | reverse complement strand
ACCAAGGGTTACGGCTTCATCGCACCCGATGAGGGCGGAAACGACGTGTTCGTTCACATCAGCGCCGTCGAGCGTGCGGGCATGAACGGCCTGAACGAAGGCGACAAGATCAGCTACGAGATCGAAGTCGACCGCAACCGCGGCAAGTCTTCCGCAGTGAACCTGCAGGCCGAGTAATCATCTGATCTGACCCGATCGCTGCGGTGATCGGGGCAATCGAATGATGACCTCTGGTCAGGAATAGGCGTCAGCCCGTCAATCGGGCTGGCGCCTTTTTCGTTGTGGCATACAGGCATCCGGCAGGTGTCTGGTATGTCAGGTGAATGTCAGACCGTCGAAGTCTCCCTTGTCCCGCCACTTCTTCAGGTACCTGAAATAGGCGGAGGCACCGGCCGGATAGCCGACCCGCAGCCGGGATTCCGCTGTCGGTTCCTGGCCTTCGTTGTTGTAGTAGCCGGGGGTGCAGTCCGGTGATGCACCGATCATGCGCCCTGACCCGGTCAGCAACAGGTCGATCCAGGCCTGTTCGGCCTCCGCCGTCACCTCGACCTCCGATGCACCGGTATCCAGCGCATGCCGGACGATGGCGGCAATCGTGCGGCCTGCCTCGGTCAGATTGTGCGGAATGTTGGAAATCAGGTTGGCACCCTGTGTCGGTTGCACGATGAAGGCATTGGGAAAGCCATGCACGTGGACGCCGTGCTTGGTCCGCATCCCCTCCGACCAGTGTTCGGACAGCAGCTTGCCGTTCCGCCCCTTCAGGTCGAAACCGGCCCGGCGACGGTACTCGGTCCCGACCTCGAAGCCGGAAGCATAGATGATGCAGTCGACGGGATACTCGGTGCCCGCTACGACCACACCCGTTGCCGTGATCCGTTCCACGCCCTTGCCGTCCGTGTCGATCAGATGCGTGCCGGGTTCGTTGAAAGCCTGCAGGTAGGCATCGTGAAAGCAGGGGCGCTTGCAGAGTTGCCGGTACCAGGCCTTCAGATTTTCGGCGGTTTCCGGGTCATTGACGATGGCCTCGGCGCGAGCGCGGATCTCCTCCATCTTCTCGAAATCGGCGTCCTCCCAGGCGGCGAGCATGTTCTGCGGGGTGATCCGGTCGGGCGGCAGTTGCATGATCTTCGTGCGGATGCGGCGTGCCAGGTCGGTCCAGCCGTCCTGCACCAGATCCTCGCTGGCCTGGCCGCCGGTCTGGTTGTCGGTGAAGTTCTCCAGCCAGCGCTGCTGCCATCCGGGGGTCGCGACCTCCGCGAACCAGTCGGCATCGATGGGGCGGTTGGCGCGAACATCGACGGAGGACGGCGTGCGCTGAAACACGAACAGTTGCGCGCAGGCGCGCGCCAGATGCGGCACGCACTGAACGGATGTCGCGCCGGTGCCGATGATCGCGACGCGCTTGTCCGCCAGCTTCTCCAGCGGCGTGCCGGACGGGTCGCCGCCGGTGTAGTCATAGTCCCAGCGGCTGGTATGAAACGAATGGCCCCGGAAGTCTTCGATCCCCGGGATGCCGGGCAGTTTCGGCACATGCAGCGGTCCCGTTCCCAGGCCGACGAACTGTGCCGTGAAACGATCACCGCGACTGGTCTCGATCTGCCAGCGTGACGCTGCCACGTCCCATTCCAGCGTCGAGACCTCGGTGTGGAACAGGGCATTGTCGTACAGGCCGTACTGGCGCCCGATGCGCTGGCAGTGGGCCAGGATCTCCGGTGCATGCGCGTACTTCTCGGTCGGCATGTATCCGGTTTCCTCCAGCAGCGGCATGTAGACCATGGAGGCCGTGTCGCACTGCGCGCCGGGATAGCGGTTCCAGTACCAGGTGCCGCCGAAGTCGCCGCCCTTCTCGATGATCCGGATGTCCCGGATCCCCGCCTCTGTCAGCCGCGCGCCAGTCACCAGACCGGCAAAGCCACCGCCGATGAAGGCGAAGGTGACGTGATCCGTCACCGGCTCTCGCTCGACTCGCGGCGTGTAGGGATCGTCGAGGTAGTGCGCCAGTTGACCCTTCAGTTCCAGGTACTGGTCATTGCCATCCGGGCGCAGGCGCTTGTCGCGTTCCTGGCGGTATCTCCGGCGCAAGGCCTCCCTGTCAAATGCCGCCTTGCTGCCATCCGCCGCCATACCGTGCTCTCCCCCGAAAATGCTGCGCGGG
>CAXBNO010000617.1:0-2157 GCA_963976775.1 uncultured Kordiimonadales bacterium | reverse complement strand
GGTGTCGGCGCACGGTGGTCGGACGCATGGTCGATCAGGGTCGTGTCGGTTTCATGCCCGACAGCGGAAATCAGCGGAATGTCGCTTTCCGCGGCAGCGCGGACCACGATCTCCTCATTGAAGGCCCAGAGATCCTCGATCGAGCCACCGCCCCGCGCGACGATCAGCAGATCAGGCCGCGCCGCCCCCTGCATCGCATTGAAACCCCGGATCGCAGCGGCGACCTCTTCGGCTGCGCCTTCCCCCTGCACCCGGACCGGCCAGATGGTGACGGGGCGCGGAAAGCGGTCGGACAGGCGATGCAGGATATCGCGGATCACGGCCCCCGTGGGGCTGGTGACGATCCCGATGTGGCGCGGCAGGAACGGCAGTGCCCGCTTGCGCTCCGGCGCGAACAGCCCCTCCGCCATCAGCAGGCGACGGCGCTGCTCCAGCAGGGCCATCAGCGCGCCCTCCCCCGCCGGTTCCATCCGGTCGACCACGATCTGATACTTGGAGCGTGCGGGATAGCTGGTCACGCGGCCCGTACAGACGACTTCCAGCCCGTCCTCCGGCCTGAAGCCGAGACGCGCCGCCGTGCCCTTCCAGACGATGCCGTCGATGAGGGCCTTCTCGTCCTTCAGGCCGAAATACATGTGGCCCGAGGCTGCCTGCTTGAAACCGGACAGTTCCCCGCGCACGGAGACCCGCCCGAACCGGTCCTCCAGCGTGCGTTTCAGTTCCCCCGACAGGGCACTGACCGTATAGGCGGGAACATTCGAACCGGCGGCGCTTTCTTCGGTCAACAGGTGCTCCCGCTACTTGATGATCAGTTCCGGCCCCATGAAGTAGGTCGGCAGGAAGGTGGAGATGACCGGGATATAGGTGATCATGATCAGGAAGATCACCAGAATGCCCAGCCATGGCAAGGCCGCCCTTACCACATCCATCATCGGCATGCCTGCCACGCCCGAGGTGACGAACAGATTCAGGCCCACGGGTGGCGTGATCATGCCGATTTCCATGTTGACGACCATGATGATGCCCAGATGGATCGGGTCAATGCCGAGGTTGATGGCGATGGGGAAGACCAGAGGTGCCACGATGACGATCAGGCCCGACGGCTCCATGAACTGCCCGCCGATCAGCAGGATCAGGTTGACGATCACCAGGAACAGCACCGGGCCGAAACCGGCGTCCAGCATGGCCCCGGCAATCGATTGCGGGATCTGCTCCTCGGTCAGGACATGTTTCAGGATCAGCGCGTTGGCGATGATGAACATCAGCATCACCGACAGCTTGCCCGCATCCAGCAGCGTCCGGCGCGTATCCTCGTGCCACAGCACGGCGATGGTGTCCCAGGCCCGCCGCCCGAGGCCGAGCTTCCGGCCCGGCTGTGCGAACGGTCCCATGTCGCGATAGACGAAGTTGGCGATGATGAAGGCATAGACGGCGGCAACGGCCGCGGCCTCCGTCGGGGTAAAGATGCCGCGATGTAGATGCCGATCATCAGCATCAGCCCGGCCAGTAGGCCCGGAATGACGCCGGCCAGGAACATGCGCCCGACCGAGACATCGACGGAGGCGGCATAGACCACCATGACGATGGACGGCGGAATCAGGATGCCCAGCGTGCCCGCGTTGCAGATCACACCGGCAGCGAATTCCTTGGTGTAACCAACCTCCCGCATCCCGGCGATGATGATGGTGCCTATGGCGACCACAGTGGCGGGGGAGGAACCGCTGAGTGCCGCGAACAGCATGCAGGCAAAGACGCCGGCTATGGCCAGCCCGCCACGCAGATGCCCGACACAGGCCACCGCGAAGCGGATGATGCGCCGCGCCACGCCGCCGGTGGACATGAAGGAGGAGGCGAGGATGAAGAACGGGATGGCCAGCAGGGTGTAATGCCCCTCGAAGGCGCTGAACAGGGTCTGGGCGATGGAGGCCAGCGAGGAGTCTGAGAAGGCCAGCAGGAACAGAATGGATGACAGGCCAAGGGCGACTGCGATGGGAACCCCGATCAGCAGCAGCACGATAATGGCGAGGAAGAGAAGGGCGACGTCCATGGATCAGAGATCCTTCAGCTTTTTGGCGGCATCCTCGACGGCGTCCTCGACTTCGTGGCTGGCAATCAGCCCTTCCATCCGGCCGCGCCAGATGGCGATACCGGCGATGG
>CAXBNO010000616.1:0-2159 GCA_963976775.1 uncultured Kordiimonadales bacterium | reverse complement strand
CGGTGGCTTCGACACCCTGTTCGGTGACGACGGCTTCGACCGCCTGCTCGGCGACAACGGCGACGACCAGCTGTTCGGCGGCCTGGGCGATGACACGCTGGAAGGCGGCTTCGGCGATGACCTGCTGGATGGTGGCGAAGGTTTCGATACCTTCCTGTTCAGGTCAGGCAGCGGCGGTTCGTCGAACAATGACATCATCAATGACGTCGACATCGGCAACCGGTTGATCCTGGAAGGTGCTGACGGCGGTATCGGACTGGACGATGTCGACTTCATCGACAATGGCGACGGCAGCTGGACGGCCAAGTTCCCCGCCGGTGCCGGATCCGTCACTTTCGACGAGACCGTGGTGACGCAGATCGACCTGTCGGATGGCCTGGGCGGGGTGAACGCCTCCATGCTCTACGACTCCGCGCAGGGCGCCTACGAAGTGTTCGATCAGGACAACAACCTGTTGTTCCTGATGTAGTTTCCGTCTCAGCCGCCCACGGTCTGCACCAGTTCGTCGACCGTGGCGCGGAGGAGATCCAGATCACCGGGCTCCGACAGCCGGTGATCGCCTGCCTTCACGTAGTGGATGCGCACGTCGGTTGACCGCAGCGCCTCCGCGATGCGCAACGAATGCCGCCAGGGCACGTCCGGGTCAGCCATGCCGTGCAGCAGGCGCACGGGAACATCGATGCCGACCGGGCCATCATCCAGCAGGTGACAGGCGCGCCCGTCCTCGATCAGCTTTCGCGTGATGACATAGCCTTCCGGATCATACTCGGAGGGGACGCGGACCAGTCCGTCCGCCATCAGGGTCTGCTGATTCGCCGTTCCCAGTTCCTCCCACATCCAGGTCGTGAAGTCCGGCGCCGGTGCGATGCCGATCAGGCCGGCAATGCGTGCAGGGCGGGCAAGCGCCAGCCGCAGCATGACCCATCCCCCCATGGAGGACCCGACGACGATCTGCGGTCCCATTGTCAGTTCGTCAAGAATCGCAACGGCATCTTCGGTCCAGCGGCTGATGCAGCCCTTGTCCGCGAAACTGCCGGAGCTTTCACCATGTCCGAGATAGTCGAAGCGCACGAATCCAAGGCCGTTGGCCTGACAATGTTCCTCCAGCGCCAGGGCCTTGGTGCCACCCATGTCGGACATGAAACCCCCGCAGAAGATGATGCCGGGTGCCTTTCCGGTGGTATGATGATAAGCGATGGATTCTCCGTCGGGTCGCGACAGTTCTTTCGGCGCGTTCGGCACTCTCGTCTCCTGGCCCAGTGACTACATGACAAGCGAACCACCGATCCACGAACCGGGCAACCCGACAGAGACAGGGGCTGCCGCCGACCGTCCGCTGACCGTGCTGCAGGTGCTGCCCGCGCTGGTGACCGGAGGCGTGGAGCGTGGCACCGTCGATATGGTCAACGCGCTGTCGGTCGCCGGACACCGGGCCATCGTCGCATCCTCCGGCGGGCACATGGTGCAGGAGGTGGAGCGGAGCGGCGGTGAGCACGTGCTGCTGCCCATGCGGTCCAAGAACCCGCTGGTGATGTGGCGCAATATCGGCCAGCTCGCCGACCTGATCGATGCGGAGAATGTCGATATCGTGCATGCGCGCTCGCGCGCCCCGGCCTGGAGCGCGCTCTACGCCGCGCGCCGCACCGCGACACCGTTCGTGACCACGGTTCACGGGCCGTACAACGGCCAGAATGCTGCCAAGCGTGCCTACAACAGTGTGATGTTTCGCGGCGACCGCGTGATCGCGACCTCCGGCTTCATCGGGGACTACCTGCGCCAGACCGCTCCGGATCTGACGGAGGACCGAATCCGGATGATCCCGCGCGGTGTCGATCTGGCCCAGTTCGACATTTCCACCGTCTCGGCCGCGCGCAAGATCCAGCTCGCCGATGCCTGGGCCGTGCCCGCTGGCGCGCCGGTCATCCTGGTGCCCGGGCGGCTGGTCCGCTGGAAGGGCCAGCGCGTGATGATCGAGGCGCTGGCCTTGCTGCAAGACCAGGACTCGGTGGTGGTGTTCGCCGGGGGCGATGTGGGGCATGACGCCTACAAGCTGGAGCTCCGTCGGCTGGCACAGCGCCTGGGCGTGGAGGGACGGGTGAGGTTTGTCGGCACCTGTCGCGACATGCCTGCGGCCTACGCCCTGGCCAGCGTCGTCGCAT
>CAXBNO010000615.1:0-2168 GCA_963976775.1 uncultured Kordiimonadales bacterium | reverse complement strand
GGTTGCGGCCGCAGGCGGTGCCGACGGCGCGGGCGGAGGCGCCGAGTTCCTCGGCGACGCCGCCGTAGGTGCGGACGTGGCCCTTGGGGATGCGCTGCATGATGTGCCAGACCAGGCGCTGGAACGTGGTGCCTTCCGGGCGGACGGGCAGGTCGAAGGCGTCCAGGTCGCCGGCGAAATAGGCGCGGAGCTGCCGGTCGGTTTCCGCGATCAGCGGGTGTTTCAGGGCGATTTCGCTGGGGGTGACGTCTTCGTCGGTCCCGTCGCCCGTGTCCTCTACCTTCCAGCGCAGTTCGGTGATGGCGTCATCATCGATCGGCAGGCCGCAGACCATCTGGCGACAAAGATACGCGGTTGGCGTGCCCTGCGCCATGGTCTTGCCACTTGCCGGGTGGTGATCGGGCAGGCTGGCGTCCGGGTCGATGCGTGACAGAAGGCGGTCCGGCCCGGCGCTGGTCGCCACGGCGCGCAGCAGGGCATCGGTCTCCATGGTGTCCGGCGGGCCAACCACCACCACGTCCTGCGCCGCCATGTCGTAGGCGACGGCGTTCAGGGCGGTGGCGATGGGGAAGAAGTTGCGCGTCACCTGATCGGCCACCACATCGGTCAGGGCCTGCAACCGCTGCCGCCAGGCGGGTTTGCCGGTCAGGCGCCAGAGCCGCGACAGGTTCCCGATCATCACGCCATTGCCGTTCGGCGTTGCATTGTCGCCAAGCCCCAGGCTGCGCACGATCAGCGCCTCCGCATCGTCGGCGGTGAAGTGATAGGCACCGCTGCCCGGCTCCAGGAAATGCCGCTCCAGGGTTTCGGTCCATGTGCTGGCGAGATCCAGATAGCGTGCATCGCCGGAGACCTCGTGCAGCGCCAGCGCGCCGCAGATCATGCCGGCGTGATCGTCCAGCATGCCGGAAATCCGCGCCTCCCCCTTGCGGAAGCTGTGGTGCAGCCGGCCCTCACCGTCGCTCATGTCGCGGACCACGGCGTCGAAGGCCTGGCGCGCGGCGTCGATCCAGGTCGGCTCGGCGAAGGTGGTGCCCGCCTCCACCAGGGCCGCGATCATCATGCCGTTCCAGTCGGCCAGCACCTTGTCGTCCCAGCCCGGCCGGACCCGCCCGGCGCGGTGGGCCAGCAGGCGGGTGCGGCAGTCGGCCAGCATGGCCTCCGTCTCCGCATCCATCAGGTCCGGCTGCAGGCGGCGGTTGAGGATGTTGTGGCCCTCGAAATTGCCGTCGGGAGTGACGTCATAGTGGCTCTTGAACAGGGCTGCATCGACGCCCAGGACCGCATCCACCTCCGCCTCGTCCCAGACGTAGAACTTGCCCTCCACGCCCTCCGAATCCGCGTCCAGCGTCGCGGCGAAGGCCCCGTTCTCCGCCACCATCTCGCGCAGCACCCACTCCGCCGTCTCCCGGATGCGCTGTTCCAGCAGGGGATGGCGCTCCCGCCGCCAGACCTGGGTCATCAGCATCAGCAGTGCGGAATTGTCGTAGAGCATCTTCTCGAAATGCGGCGCCAGCCACTCCGCATCGACCGAATAGCGCGCGAAACCGCCGCCCAGGTGGTCGTAGATGCCGCCCTGCGCCATGCGGATCAGGGTGTTCATGACGGCGTGGCGCATCTGCGGGTTGGCGGTGCGCAGGTGGGCGCGCCAGACCATCTCCAGGATCGGCACCTGCGGGAACTTCGGGGCCTGGCCGATGCCGCCATGGGTCGGATCGAACTCCTGCAGCAGCCGCTCCGCCGCGCGGTCCAGCACATCCGCGGTGATCTGCGGGCGGCTTTCGGCATCGGGCAGCTTCGCGTTCTGCTGCAGGCCGTTGGTCAGGGCCTCGACATTTTTCACGATGGTGTCGCGGTCGGTCTCGTAGACCTCCCGCACCCGCTCCAGCACCGCCGGGAAGCCGGGGCGGCCATAGCGGGTCTCCGGCGGGAAATAGGTGCCGCCCCAGAACGGCTTGCCCTCCGGCGTCAGGAACATGGTCAGCGGCCAGCCGCCCTGTTCCCCCAGCATGGCCAGCGCGGTCTGGTAGATGGTGTCGATGTCGGGGCGTTCCTCCCGATCCACCTTGATGTTGATGAACAGGTCGTTCATCAGCGCTGCCACCGCCGGGTTCTCGAAGCTCTCGTGCGCCATGACGTGGCACCAGTGGCAGGCCGAATAGCCGACC
>CAXBNO010000614.1:0-2170 GCA_963976775.1 uncultured Kordiimonadales bacterium | reverse complement strand
CGTCAGGGACCAGACCTGCATGTCCGCCTCGCGCATGATCTCCGCCGTCACCGGCCACGACCGCCGCACCTGCATCTTGCGCAGGTAGCGGAGAAACCACTTCCGGGCGCGGAGATCGTCGCTGAACGATTTCCACTGTGACAACCGCCGGTCCCGTCGCCAGCGGTCGCGGTAGTCAACCATCACTCGGTATCGCTGCGTCATGCACGCTCCAGGGCTGCAAGCCGGTTCCTGATGATGTCGGCAGCGCCTCGATCGTCAAGCGATTCCGCCCGGCGCACCCCGTGCCATGCCGAGGTATGGTCCCGACCACCGAAGCGCATACCCAGCGCGGGATAGGACAGGCCCAGGAACTCCCTGCACAGCCGCATGGCGACGAACCGGGCCTCGGCGTAGTCCCGGCGGCGACAGGCGTCCGTCATGGCGCTGAACGGCACGTCGAACCGATCCGCGACGATGCTCTGGATCTCCCGCGTGTTCATGATCCCGCCTCCCCATCCGTCCTCGCCACCGCCTCGTTGACAGCGGTGGCGATCGCCTTGGCAGCCCGCCCGTCAGGGAAGAAGCACGTCACCGTGGTCGCGAACTCGCCCTCCTTGAACTCCAGCATCAGGGTTGCGGTCCCGTTGAGGTCCAGGGTCCTCGCGGACACCATCGGGTTGCGGATGACAATGCCGGTCATGGCCTCCGCCTCCCCTTGAGCGCGCAATCCACGATGTCGTGCAGGACCATTTCCTCGTTCGGGCTGGTGCCCTCCCAGGTCACGTCCATCCGCTGATCGAAGTATTCCTGGCACTGCTCCAGGGCTTCGGTCATGACCTCTTCCCGAGAAGGTGAAGACCCGCGCCCGGTGTACTCCCGCAACAGAGCAACCAGTTCGACCGTCTCGTCATCAGCCTCCCCAGCCGCGACCACCCTTTCGAGCAGTGCGAACATCCGGGGACCGGCTGCTATGAACTTGGCGATGGCATATGTTTCTTCCATGGACCGGGGTAGCCGGTCCTGGCCGAAGTTGCCGGGATAAACGCTGCAGATGTCGGGCATCGTGTCGCTCGCGACTTCAACCATGCCAGCGACCGCGTGCCACTGTTCCCTGAATGCCTTGAACATCAGACCACCTCCCTTTCACCCCGGCAGATCACATGGACGCCGGGAACACCGTCCCGGACGACCTTGTGCGCGGAGAACTTCATGCCGAGCTTCTTGCCTGCACTACTGGCGCGGCCCGCGACGGTGGCGTGCTTGGCGTTCGGAACGAAGAAGCTCTTGCCCGGACGCAGGCTCTCGAATGGGTATTTCTCGCTCATCAAGCTGCCCCCTTCTTCCTGGCCTTCTCAGCCGCAGCCCTCTCTGCTGCGACGTTCAGCTTCCTCTCGTGGTATTCAAGGCTCTGTCTTGCTCGCTTGATCTCTCGCCTGTGATAGGTCGCGTTCCACGCCCAGGAACGGGTGTCCTTCTCCTTCTTCAGAAGCCGCTCCAGTTCAGCCTTCTCCACTTCTGTCGCCATATCCCGAGCGGCATCCAGCGCCTCCAGTTCGGAGCGAAACAAGCTATCCTGTTCTACGAGGTAGCTATCCGTGGTCTTGTATTCGACCTTGCCGCCTTCGATGTTGACGCCGGTGATTGTCGTCAGGATCGCAGTAGGCTTTCGGAGATAATGCGTCAGGTAGCCACGCGCGTATGCCTCGAAGCCAAACGAGCAATTCCCGCAATCCACACTGACCTCGGCGCCGTCGCCCATGATGCAGCGGATGTACCCCTTGCCGCAGCAATCAGGGCACTCGACACGGGACTCGGTGGACTCGTAAGACGCGCGCCACACCTGTTCCCTAATGGAAAATTTGATCTCGCTCATTGTGCTCTCCTTCAGAACGGGATTTCGTCGTCAAGGTCGCCGCCGAAGCCGCCACCGCTATAGGCTTCGGCCCCGCTCGAACCCGGTTCCGGACCGCGCCGCTCCTGCTTGCCGTCGAGCCCCAGCAGCTTGCCCCCGAACTGCTCGACAACGATCTCGGTGCTGAACTTGTCCTGGCCGGACTGGTCCTGCCACTTGCGGGTCTGGATCTTGCCCTCGATGTAGACCTTCGATCCCTTGCGCAGGTAGTCCTCGGCGAACTTGACGAAAGCGTCGGCGAACACCGTGACGCGGTGCCATTCGGTCTTCTCCTTC
>CAXBNO010000613.1:0-2174 GCA_963976775.1 uncultured Kordiimonadales bacterium | reverse complement strand
TCCAGTTCCGTGCCGGTGAAGCTCTCCGGGCTGTACTCGATCCGCACGTTCTGGCCTTCCAGCGTCGGGATCAGGCTCTTCACCTTCTTCGCACCCTCGACCGCGATCTCCGTGATGCCATCCTTCTCCAGGCCGAAGACGACACGTCGCTGCACGGTGGAGGTGGAGTTGTAGAGATGGATGATGACGTTCTTCGCGCCTTTCACCGCCTCGAAGGTACGTTCGATCAGGTGATCGCGGGCCTGGGTCAGGACCTGGATCGTGACGTCATCGGGGATGAGGTCATTGTCGATGATGTGGCGCACGAAGTCGAAATCGGTGTCGGAGGCGGCGGGAAAGCCGACCTCGATCTCCTTGAAACCGACGGCGAGCAGGTGACGGAAGAACCGCAGCTTCTTGTCGCCGTTCATGGGCTCGATCAGGGCCTGGTTGCCGTCACGCAGATCGACGGAACACCAGATCGGTGCCTTGTCGATGGTCCGCGTCGGCCACTGCCGGTCGGGCAGGTCGATCTGAGGGAAGGCGCGGTACTTGTGGGTATTCGGCATGCTTGTCATTGGTTCGGTCTCCGGATGCTCGGCGCATGTTCAGGTCAGTTCCGGCTCAAGCGCGCCCGTGCAGCCTGATGTGGCATGGGGGCAGCGCGATAGGCGAGGCGGCATGTGTTCTGGTGAATCGCTTGAAGGAATTTCCGGGGTCCCGAATGACCGGACCCCACGCACGGGGCTTTACCCGACTCTAGCTGAGAGCCGGGATACCTAGGTCGAGGCCGATTAGGCGAATGTTGACCGGTGCGTACATGAGGCGAACGTTAGCCATGGACCGGTTAACCGTCAATTGCCAAAAGAATGATTGTCTCGGTCGCGGCTTGGCTTCCGATCCGTGAGCGACTATCAGAAAGCAGATCATGCAGGCGGAGTAACCTTGACCACCTTGTCATTCCAGAACGTCAGTCACCGGTTCGGGGACTTCCAGGCCGTGGACGCGCTGTCACTGGAGATGGCGGAGGGTGAAATCGTCTGCCTGCTGGGGCCATCCGGCTGCGGCAAGACCACCAGCCTGCGCCTGGCGGCCGGACTGGAGACGCTGCAGGAAGGCCGGATCTGCATTGATGGGCAGGCGGTGGCCGAGGCCGGTTTCAGCGACCCGCCCGAGACCCGTCGCATCGGCATGGTGTTTCAGGACTATGCGCTGTTCCCGCATCTGAGTGTTGCCGACAATGTCGGCTTCGGACTGCCTGCCGCATCTCGCAAGAGGCGGGTCGGCGAAGTGCTCGCGCGTGTCGGACTGCAGGAACGTGCCGATGTGTTTCCGCATCAGCTCTCGGGTGGCGAACAGCAACGGGTTGCCCTCGCGCGGGCGCTGGCCCCGGCACCGCGGCTGATGCTGATGGACGAACCCTTCGCCAACCTGGACGTGACCCTGCGCAACGCCGTCCGCGACGATACGCTGGCCCTGCTGAAACGCCTGGGTGCGACTGTGATGCTGGTGACCCATGACCCGGAGGAGGCCATGCGCATGGCCGACCGGATCGCCGTCATGCGGGCGGGAAAGCTTGTCCAGTTTGGCCCTGCGGCGGACGTCTACCTCAAGCCGGTGAACCGCTTCATGGCGACATTCTTCGGTGCAGTGAATGACATTCCGGCGATGGCGGAGGGGGATCGGATATCCACAGCCTTCGGATCGCTGCCGCAGCCGGATGGCATGCGTTCGGGACCTGTCGAGATGCTGGTCAGGCCGGAAGGCGTCAGGCTCGGCGGGCAGGGGAGCGGGGACATGGCGGCGGAGATGACAGTTGCCGACATCCGGCTGATCGGCCCCTACTGGCGGGTGCAACTGACCGGGACCGGGCTGCCGACATTGCGGGCACGGACGATCAAACGGCCACCGCCGCCCGGGGACACGGTTCGCGTCGCATTCGATCCGGAGCGCGTAATCCTTTTCCCATCTGGTATGGATGGCCTATAAGGGCCACATGAGAGGTTCCCCGGTCGCTACTCGGGCGGGGACAACATGAAACTGGTTTATGGGAGTTTCCCCTATGGGTTCATTCAGCATCTGGCACTGGATCATCGTGCTGGCGGTCGTGCTGATCCTCTTCGGCGGCGGTGGCAAGATATCTCGTCTGGCCGGTGATCTGGCTGGCGGCATCAAGAGCTTTCGCAAGGGCATGA
>CAXBNO010000612.1:0-2175 GCA_963976775.1 uncultured Kordiimonadales bacterium | reverse complement strand
CGCCGTAATAACGTTTGCCGGGATAGCCTTCGGCATACTTGTTGGTCAGCGCACTACCCTGGGCTTCCATCACCCGGGGGCTGGTATAGTTCTCAGACGCGATCAGCTCGATCTCGTTCTGCTGGCGACCGAACTCGGCATTGATGGCATCGAAGACCGCCTTGTCATCCCTTTCGATGTCGGCGGACCAGATGGCTTCACCTGCGGCGGCGGTGGCGACCATGTTCATGTGTGATGCTCCCTTGAAGCTCGAGGTCGTTCCAACGACCGAATTGGTTCCGGGCCTCAGCCCAGCTTGTCCACGCGACGCTGGTGCCGTCCCCCGGCGAACGGCGTCGCCAGAAAGGTTCGCACGCAGTCACGCGCGGTCTCGGTGCCGATCACCCGCGCCCCCAGGGCCAGGATGTTGGCGTCATTGTGTTCGCGCGACAGGCGCGCGGTCGTGGTGTCGTGACATAGCGCGGTGCGTGCGCCCGGCACACGGTTGGCGGCGATGGAGATACCGATACCGGTGCCGCAGACGATGACACCCGCCTCTGCCTCACCCGCAGCCACGGCCTCCGCAGCCTTGCGTCCGAAGTCCGGATAGTCGACCGAATCGAGATTACCGGTGCCGAGGTCGAGCACGTCATGGCCCAGCCCC
Organism: uncultured Kordiimonadales bacterium; assembly: GCA_963976775.1. Lineage (GTDB taxonomy): Bacteria > Pseudomonadota > Alphaproteobacteria > Minwuiales > Minwuiaceae > Minwuia. The sequence continues at coordinate 1,532 of CAXBNO010000612.1, read as the reverse complement.
TTCAGTTCATCGCGCAGAGCCTCTTTCAGCTCGAATCCGGCGTGGTCTGACGCAAGGGCAATCCTGGACATGAGCTGTTCTCGCCGCGACTGGGATCAGAAGCCGCGCTGTTACCACATCTGGTGGTCCGTCGCCAAGCACCGGCAAGATCGATTCCCACCATGCCGCATCTGCGGGTGCACAGGCACCGCTGTTCGGGTCTATCATCGCCACGCCTGTTCGGAGGCACCACTGCCGGGGGAGGAATTCATGGGCGTCTACACACATGAGCATCTGGAGATCCAGCGATCTGCCAGAAAGCTGATCGAGGAAGAGATCAATCCGCACGTCGATGCATGGGAAGCCGAGGGTGCCTTTCCGGCCCACGAGGTCTTCAGGAAGTTCGGCGACATGGGCTTTCTCGGCATCCACAAGCCGGAAGAATATGGCGGCCTCGGCCTCGACTATTCCTACAACCTGGCCTTTGCCGAGGCGCTGGGCAGCATCAATTGCGGCGGTGTTCCCATGGCGCTCGGCGTGCAGACCGACATGGCCACCCCGGCGCTGTCGAACCACGGCTCCGACGAACTGCGCCGGGAGTTCCTGGCCCCGGCCATCTCGGGCGAGATGGTTGCCTGCATCGGCGTCTCCGAACCCGGTGCCGGGTCGGACGTGGCCTCGCTGAACAGCTGGGCGCGCAAGGACGGCGACGACTACATCATCAATGGCCAGAAGATGTGGATCACCAACTCCTTCCAGGCCGACTACATGGTGATGCTGGTAAACACGGATCCGGACGGGGCCGTGCATCGCAACAAGTCGCTGGTCGTCGTGCCGATGGATACGCCCGGCGTCACCCGCGCGAAGAAGCTCGACAAGATGGGCATGCATTCCTCCGACACCGGCCTGATCTTCTTCGAGGATGTGCGCGTGCCGCAGCGCCACCGCATCGGTGACGAGAACAAGGGCTTCACCTACCAGATGCAGCAGTTTCAGGAGGAGCGGATGTGGGCCATCGCCTCCGGCATCACCGGACTGCAGAAGGCCATCGACCAGACCATCGAATATACCGGCCAGCGCATGGTCTTCGGCAAGCCACTGCTGGACAACCAGGTCATCCACTTCCGCATGGCCGAACTGCAGACGGAGGTCGAACTGCTGCGCAGCCTGATGGACCGCTGCATCGGGGAGTATACCGCCGGCAGGGACGTCACCCGCCTCGCCTCCATGGGCAAGCTGAAGATCGGGCGGCTGAAGCGGGAGGTCTACGACAGCTGCCTGCAGTACTGGGGCGGCATGGGCTACATGAACGAGACCCCGATCAGCCGCATGTACCGCGACGGTCGCCTAGCCTCCATCGGCGGCGGCGCCGACGAGGTGATGCTGTCGATCATCTGCAAGAGCATGAACATCCTGCCCGGCAAGCGCGGTTAGGAGTCGTTTGCTGACCGTGTCTCCCCTCTTGGGATCTGTCCGCTGACCGGGCCTCCCCTCTCCCCCTCCCGGCCACCCAATAAGGATACTCCCGTGGGTGAACGGGAGGGGGAGAGGGG
>CAXBNO010000611.1:0-2191 GCA_963976775.1 uncultured Kordiimonadales bacterium | reverse complement strand
CCCGACGGCACCCCGGCCCCCTTGGCTTACTTGTGCGTGAACTTCGGCTTCCGCTTCTCGGCGAAGGCGGCCATGCCTTCGCTCTGGTCGTCGGTGGCGAAGAGGGAGTGGAACAGGCGGCGTTCGAACATCACGCCTTCGCGCATCATGCTCTCATAGGCCTTGTTCACCGCTTCCTTGGCCATCATGACCGACGGGCGTGACAGCTCGGCGATGCGGGTGGCGACCTTCAGCGCCTCCTCCACCAGATCATCGGACGGGATGATGCGGCTGACCAGACCGGAGCGCTCGGCCTCTGCCGCGTCCATCATGCGCGCGGTCAGCACCATCTCCATGGCCTTCGACTTGCCGACGAAGCGGGTCAGGCGCTGGGTGCCGCCGGAGCCGGGAATGACACCCAGGTTGATCTCCGGCTGGCCGAACTTGGCACCGTCGCCGGCCAGTATGAAGTCGCACATCATCGCCAGCTCGCAGCCGCCGCCGAGCGCATAGCCGTTCACCGCGGCGATGACGGGCTTGCGGCAGCGGGTGACGCGCTCCCAGTTGGCGGTGATGAAGTCTTCCTTGTAGGCATCCATGTAGGACTTGGGCTGCATCTCCTTGATGTCGGCGCCCGCCGCGAAGGCCTTGACCGACCCGGTGATGACCACGCAGCCGATGGCGTCATCGGCCTCGTAGCCGTCCAGCGCCTGGGACAGTTCGTCCATCAGCTGCTTGTTCAGCGCATTCAGCGCGTCCGGCCGGTTCAGCGTGATCAGGCCGACGGGACCGCGCGTGTCGGTCAGGATGCATCCATAGCTCATTTTCAGGTCTCCCCATGGTCGTGTCAGTTGACTGTTCGGTCTGGCTCAGCCCTCGGGCGAAAGCCGGAAAATCACGCGTGTCTGCCCGTCGCCTCTGGTGACAGCAAGGGTCAGCGCCTCGCCGTCGCGCAGGAACCGGTTTGCCCCGATGGCGCGCCAGCCAAGCTCCGGCAGTACCCGCACGTAGTACTGCTCCACCGTCGTCGCCGCAACATCGCCGCGTGCCTCCACCACCACGACCCGGCCCGTGGCCGTCTCGAAGACAGTACCCGCCGCGGCATCCTCCACCAGCCCTTCGGCCAGCGGAATGTCGAGCTGGTCCAGCCAGGATTCGGCAAGGGCGCTTCCCGCGAACAGGATCAGGGACAGAAGGATCACCAGAACCTGTTTCATCGCTGGCACACCGGACAGTGGAAGGTTGAGCGCCCCGACTGGACGATCCGGGCAATGGTGCCACGGCACTTCGGTTTGCGACAGGGCTCCCCCTCCTGCCCGTAGGCGCGGAAGTCATGCTGGAAGTACCCAAGCTCGCCGGAGGCCTGCACATAGTCGCGGAGCGTCGAGCCACCGGCCGCGATCGCCTCCGTCAGCACATCCCTGATCTCCGGCACCAGACGCGCCGCCCTTCGCCCGGACACGGTCATGGCCAGCCGGGTAGGGGCGATTCCGGCGCGGAACAGTGCCTCGCAGACGTAGATGTTGCCCAGACCGGCGACCACACGCTGGTCCAGCAGGGCCGACTTGATTGGAGTTCGCTTCGTGGCGATGGCGGCGGACAGGCTGGCGCCGGTGAAACCGTCGCCCAGCGGTTCCGGTCCCAGGTCGCGGAAGAATCGGTGATCGTCCAGCGCGGCGGTCGGACAGAGGTCGAAATAGCCGAAGCGGCGATGGTCCTGGAAGATGACCACCGTGCCGTCCTCCACGTCGAAGACGATATGCTCGTGCGGCTGCTGGCTGTTGGGGCGGGCGTCGTGGATATGCATCCGCCCGGACATGCCCAAGTGGCCGATCAGGGTCTCGCCGCTGTCCAGATCGAACAGCATGTACTTGGCGCGACGGCGCATGGCCTCTACCCGCCGCCCTGAAAGGCGTGCGCCGAGATCGGGCGGCAGGGGGAAGCGCAGGTCGGGCCGGTTCACGGCCACATGGGTCAGGCGCCGCCCTGTCAGGCGACGGTCTAGCCCGCGACGAACGGTCTCTACTTCGGGAAGCTCCGGCATGGGGGGCAGTGTAGCGTGGCCCCGGCGGCTCCGCTATGGTGCGCGGCATGGTCGAGACACGAAACAGCGATGGCGAATCCATGGCCTCCTTCGGCTTCCGGGAGGTGCCGGAGGCGGAGAAGGCGGGGCTTGTGGGGCAGGTCTTCCATTCCGTCGCGGCGCGCTATG
>CAXBNO010000610.1:0-2202 GCA_963976775.1 uncultured Kordiimonadales bacterium | reverse complement strand
TCGCCGGCTTTACCCTGCTGTTCGTCGGCGGCGTGATGAACATTTACTGGATCGCCGGGCTGACACTGCTTGTGCTGGCGGAGAAGACGATCCCGGCGGGGCGCTGGTTCGGCCAGGCGCTGGGTCTGGGCCTGACGGCCTGGGGCGTATGGCTGCTGGCTGGCTTCTGACGCCAGATGCCCGAGTGGACCGGTCGGTTCGCTCAACCCCGCCCGGACTTCCCGCCGACAACAAGGGTGGCGTGACGCAAGCAACGGAAGACCCGATCAGCCGGCCGCCCGAGGTTCTGCCGACACGCAGTGGGATCATGGGGTTCGCAGGAGAAGGGATGGTGGGCGATACTGGATTCGAACCAGTGACCCCAGCGATGTGAACACTGTGCTCTACCAACTGAGCTAATCGCCCCCACCATTGCAGCACCGGATAAGGTCAGGGACCGTTGGTGCCGCGGAGCGCGCTTGTCCTAGGGCCGCTGTCGGCTGCTGTCAAGCGATCTTGGGCGTTGACCCATGGCGCGGATGACGGTCAGCTTGACAGGGCAAGCGCGCGCGATAGAACGGCGCCAATCAGGGGTATCAGTCACATCTGAGGGTGTGGCAGGGAGGAACAGATGGCACGGGCTCTGGTTTTTCCGGGACAGGGGTCCCAGGCGGTCGGAATGGGCGTGGCCCTGGCCGAGGCTTCAGCGGCGGCACGCGAGGTCTTCGAGGAAGTGGATGAGGCCATTTCGCAGCCGCTCTTTCGCCTGATGAAGGAAGGGCCGGAGGGCGATCTGGTCCTGACGGAGAATGCACAGCCTGCGCTGATGGCGGTTTCCATGGCCGTCATGCGGGTGATGGAACGTGAAGGCGGTTTTGATCTTGTTCGCAGCGCCAGATATGTGGCTGGCCATTCCCTCGGTGAATATTCGGCACTGGCCGCAGCCGGATCGATCGGGCTTTCCGATACGGCGCGCCTGCTGAAGCTGCGCGGCAAGGCCATGCAGCGTGCGGTACCGGTGGGGCAGGGCGGGATGGCTGCGCTGCTGGGCCTCAGCCTCGAGGATGCGGCGGCGGTGGCCGAGGCCGCGGCCCAGGGGGATGTCTGCCGGGCCGCCAATGACAATGCCGAGGGACAGGTGGTGGTCTCCGGTTCCTCCGCCGCCATCGACCGCGCGGTGGAGATCGCGAAGGAGATGGGCGCGAAGAAGGCGATGCGGCTCCAGGTCTCCGCCCCGTTCCACTGTCCGCTGATGCAACCCGCTGCCGACGAGATGGCCGAGGCGCTGGGCGATGTGACGATTTCGGCGCCGAAGGTGCCGCTGATCGCGAATGTCACGGCATCGGCAGTTGACGATCCCGAACGTATCCGTGCCCTGCTGGTGCAGCAGGTCACATCCATGGTGCGCTGGCGCGAATCAGTGCTCTACATGCGTGACAATGGTATCGGGGAACTGGCGGAGATCGGTTCCGGCAAGGTGCTGGCGACAATGACCCGCCGCATAGATCGTTCCGTGTCGGCCAGGGCGGTCAACACGCCGGATGATATCGAGGCGTTCCTGGGCACGCTTTGAGCGGTAGAGAGGGTTCAGGCCTCTCCGGAGGCAGCCTGACCAGAGGGAGAGAGACAATGTTCGATCTGACTGGCAAGACAGCACTGGTGACCGGCGCGTCCGGGGGAATCGGTCGGGCCATCGCGGAATGTCTGCATGCGGCTGGCGCGACCGTCGGGCTGCACGGCACGCGTCAGGCGGTGCTGGAGGAAGTGCAGGCCGGGCTGGGCGACCGGGCGCATGTGCTGGTGGCAAACCTGGGGGAGGCCGGACAGCCGGCTGAGCTTGCCAAGGCAGCCGAGGCGGCGATGGGCAGTGTCGATATCCTGGTCAACAATGCGGGAATCACCCGCGACAACCTTGCCATGCGCCTGAAGGAAGAGGACTGGGACGCCGTGATCAGCGTCAATCTCAGCGCCGGGTTCCAGCTTGCCAAGGCCCTGATGCGCGGGATGATGAAGCGGCGTCACGGTCGGATCATCTCCATCACGTCCATCGTCGGGACCACCGGAAATGGCGGACAGACGAACTATGCGGCGGCGAAGGCCGGCACGGTTGGCTGGACCAAGTCGCTGGCGCAGGAGGTGGCGAGCCGCGGGATCACGGTTAATTGTCTGGCCCCCGGCTTCATCGAGACGGCCATGACGGATGCGCTTGGCGATGAGCAGAAG
>CAXBNO010000609.1:0-2204 GCA_963976775.1 uncultured Kordiimonadales bacterium | reverse complement strand
GGAAGGCCACGATGATCGCGGTGAAGCCATAGCCGACCGGCAGGCTGGGAACCAGCTGGCCCACCGGTCCCGTCGCCTCGAACAGTCCGGCCAGCCCGGCCAGCCCGCCGGAGACCAGCAGGCAGAACCAGATCACCCGCGCCTCGACGAACCCGGCGAAGCGCGCGGCGCGCGGGGCTTCCCCCAGCAGCCGGATCTGGAAACCGACGACATGACGGCCCAGCAGCAGCCAGGCCACGAATGCGGCCACCAGCGCGGCGAAGAAGCCGATGTGCGCCCGTGTACCCTCCAGCAGTAGCGGCATGGCGGCGGAGCCTTCGAACAGGCGGCTTTCGGGAAAGTTGAAACCGTCCGGATCCCTGAGCGGTCCGGTGACCGTTGCCGAGAGCAGCAGGGTCGCGACATAGACCAGCATCAGGCTGACCAGGATCTCGTTGGCCCCGAAGCGGGTACGCAGGTACGCCGGAATCGCGGCCCAGGCCATGCCGGCGGCACAACCGCTGATCCACATCAGCGGCATCAGCCAGATGCTGTCGGTGCCGTGAAAGGCCAGCCCGACCGCGCCCCCCGCAAGCGCGCCGATGGTGAACTGCCCCTCCGCGCCGATGTTCCAGATTCCGGCGCGGAACCCGAGCGAGAGACCGATGGCAATCAGGATCAGCGGCGTCGCCTTCACCAGCAGTTCGGAGAGGTTGTAGAGATCGGAGAAGGGGCTGACGAAGATCACCGCCACGGTCTGCAGCGGATCCTTGCCAAGCATTGCGAACAGCACCATGCCGACCAGGATTGTCAGGATCAGGGCCAGTACCGGCGTCAGCCAGAGCATGGTGCGGGAGGTCTCGGGCCGCCGCTCGAGCCGGATCATGCGGCGTCGTCCTGCTGCTCGCGCGCCGCGCCACCCATCAGCACACCGATCTCCGCCACCGTCACATCCTCGCTGGTGCGGGGGGCGGAAAGGGTGCCGCCCGCGAGGACGGCAAAACGGTCACTGACCGACAGCAACTCGTCCAGGTCCTGGCTGATGATCAGGATGGCGGCCCCTGCCCGGGCGAGCTGATCCAGGGCTGTGTGGATCTCCGCCGCCGATTTCGCATCGACACCCCAGGTCGGTTGCGCGGCGATCAGCACGGTCGGTCCCTGCAGGATCTCCCGCCCGATGACGAATTTCTGCAGGTTGCCACCGGACAGGCTGCCTGCCTGACGCGTCACCGCGGTGGTGGCCACGTTGAAGGCGCTGACGATCTCCACCGCGAAACGCTTCGCGGCACCGAAGTCCAGCACGCCCCGGCGCTCCAGGTTGCGCCGCCCCCGCGCGGAAATCAGCGTGTTCTCTGTCAGGCTCATGGCGGCGGCGGCCCCGTGTCCCAGCCGTTCCTCCGGCACGAAGGCCATGCCCATGGCCCGGCGGCGGGTCGGACCCAGGTTGCCGACCGGCGCGCCATCCAGGCTGATCGCGTCCGGAGACGCGCTGCGGCGTTCCCCGATCAGGGCGGCCATCAGTTCGTCCTGACCGTTGCCCGCCACCCCGGCGATGCCGATGATCTCCCCCGCCCGCACGTCCAGCGAAATGTCCTTCAGGCTCACACCGAACTCGGTCGCGGCCGGCAGGGTCAGGTGATCGATCGACAGCCGCACCGCCCCCGGTTCCTGCACCTTGCGGATATGGCGGCGGACCGCATCGCCGATCATCATCTGGGCCAGCGATTCAGGTGTTTCCGCGCCCGGGTCGCAGGTGCCGACGACCCTGCCGCGTCGCAGGATCGTGGCGTGGCTGCAGAGATTCCGGATCTCCCGCAGCTTGTGGGAGATGTAGAGGATGGAACGGCCCTCGTCGCGCAGCTTGCGCAGGACGGTGAACAGTCGCCCGACCTCCCCCGGGGTCAGGACGGACGTCGGTTCGTCCATGATGATCAGACGCGGCGATTGCAGCAGGCAGCGCACGATCTCCACCCGCTGCCGCTCCCCGACCGAAAGCTGGTCCACCCGGCTGAAAGGGTCGAGCACCAGACCGTAGGAGGTCGAGACATCGCGGATCCGGTCCGGCAGGTCCGACCCGGCCAGCTCGGCGGGCAGCGCGACGGCGATGTTCTCCGCCACCGTCATCGCCTCGAACAGGGAGAAATGCTGGAACACCATGCCGACGCCGGTCGCCCGTGCCGCAGCCGGGTTGGCGGGCGCATAGGGCCTGCCGTCGAACCACATGC
>CAXBNO010000608.1:0-2213 GCA_963976775.1 uncultured Kordiimonadales bacterium | reverse complement strand
CGCGTCCGTGGGCCGAGCAGAAACGCCACGATCAGCAATCCGATGACGGTCAGCACAATGGTCATGTCAGCCGATGTCCTGCATTCTTGCCCCTGGGCATGATCCGATCCGCGGCGCGCGCCGTAGTTTAACGATCATGACCTCACGCCGAAATCCATGTTCATGGCCTGCAGCGGCGATCCTGCTCGCCGTTCTTCTCGCCCTGATGACACCGAACCGCGCCGCGCGTGCAGAACGTGCCGGGTTCGATCCCCTGGTCATGTATGGCTCCGACATCCGGTTCAGTGTCTGGCGCAAGGATCGCCGGATCGGTTCGCATACCGTGCAGTTCCGGCGCGACGGTGATCTGGTGGATGTCCGGATCGACTTCCGTGCCCGGGTGAAGTTCCTCGGGATCACGGCCTATCGCTTCGAGTATGTGTCGAGTTCCGCCTGGGATGGCGCCGCGCTGCAGTCGCTGAACGCTTCCGTGAATGATGACGGCGCACAGGCAGAGGTATCCGCCCGGCGCTTCGGTGGGGAAGTGGTGGTCGATGGATCCGCTGGCCTGCGTCGGGTGACGGGGGGGCTTTTCCCCTCCAACCACTGGCACCCGGGAGTCATTGGCGAAACGCGGGTGCTCAATACGCTGACCGGGCGACTGGCCAGCGTTTCGATCAGCGCCAGAGGTCAGGAGCGGGTCGAAACCGCGCATGGATATGTCACGGCGGATCGCTATCTCTACTCGGGTGACCTGCACGATGTGGACGTCTGGTACGACGCTGCGGGGCGGTGGGTGAAACTGCGGTTCCTGACGAAGGGTGGCGAACTGATCGAATATCGCTGCGAGAAATGCAGGGCCGCCGAGGAATTGGCGGAGCGTACTGAATGAGTGGAACAGTCTGGGTAACGGGGGCCAGTTCGGGCATTGGCCGCGCTTCGGCGCTGGAGTTCGCGCGGCGCGGCTATCGCGTGGCAGCGACCGCGCGTCGCGAAGACGAACTGAACGGGCTGGCGGAAGAGGCGGCGGGTCAGCTCGGCGATATCACGGCCTTTCCCGGTGACATCACCGATGCGGAAGGTATCGCAGCGGTTGTCGCGCGGATCGAGGAAGAACTTGGTCCCATCGGGACAACTGTGCTGTGTGCGGGCAGCTACACCCCGACAACAGCCCGGACGTTCACCGCGGAGGCGATGCGTGCCACGCTGGACCTGAATGTCGTCGGCGCGTCGCGCTGTCTGGAGCCATTGCTGCCCCGCATGATCGAACGCGGTGCCGGTCGCATCTTCGTCGTTGCCTCGGTCGCCGGTTATCGCGGACTGCCGCGCGCCGCAAGCTACGGGGCGTCGAAGGCGGCACTGATCAACCTGGCGGAGGCCCTGCACTGCGAACTGAAGCCGCTGGGCGTCCATGTGGGCGTGGTCAATCCGGGGTTCGTGAAGACCCCGCTGACAGACCGCAACGACCACCCGATGCCCTTTCTGATGCCGGTCGAGCAGGCGGCGGAGCGACTGGTCGATGGTGTGCTTGGCCGTGGGTTCGAGGTCAGGTTTCCGTTTGTCTTCACGACGATCCTGAAAATGGTGAGGTGTCTGCCCTATGCCCTCTACTTCCCCCTCGTCCGCTGGACAACGCGCAGCCGCTCCACTTGAGCACTACATCGCCTTCTTCGAAGGCATGACGACGGCTGATATTGACCGGGTACCGGATGTCTATGCGCCGGATGCCCGCTTCAAGGATCCGTTCAGCGACTTTCGCGGCCATGATCGTCTGCAGCGCATGTTCACGGCCATGCTGCGCGATGTACGCGACTATGCCCTGGTGGTCGATGCGCGATGCCTCGACGGGCGGACCGGGTGGCTGCGCTGGACCATGAGCGGGTATGTCAGTGCGCTGGGCAAGGACAAGTGGACCGTGACCGGCACCAGCATCGTTGTCTTCGATGCGGACGGTCGTGTGACCGAACATGTCGATTACTGGGATGCCGCCAGCCAGATGTACGAACGTCTGCCTGTGCTCGGCTGGATCCTTGGCAAGATCCGCGCCCGTTTCGCCGCCCATTCGGCGGCAGGATGACCCGAAAGCGCCGCGCCGCTTGACCGCACCTTAGGATATTTCAGCCGTGCAGCCCTTGCCTGTTGCCGGGTCAAGGCGTATCTCTCCGCCCACTTCCGCGCCGGTCGGGTGCGGCAGAATTCTCTGATCGAAAGGACGAGGGAGATGGGTTATCGCG
>CAXBNO010000607.1:0-2222 GCA_963976775.1 uncultured Kordiimonadales bacterium | reverse complement strand
ATCGACGATATCGTCACCGGCGTGGTGGCGTCGCTGGACAATCCACCCGCTGACGGTGGCGAGGGAAAGCCGCCCTATCGCGTCTACAACATCGGCAATCACAAGGCCGAACCGCTGATGCGGATGATCGGCCTGATCGAGGATGCGCTGGGACGCAAGGCCGAGAAGATCATGGAGCCGATGCAGCCGGGAGACGTGCCCGCGACCTATGCGGATATCGAGGCGATCCGGCGCGATCTGGGCTTCGAGCCATCGACCCCGATCGATGTGAGCATTCCCGCCTTCATCGACTGGTACAGGACCTATCACGGAGACTGAAACCGAATGGATGTTGATCCGAATTCGCTGAGCTGGGCCGAGAAGCTGGCGATGATGCTTGAGACCGGGCAGGGCCAGGCGAAGGCCCTCGGTCTGGCGCTGGAGAGCGCCACGCGGGAGCGTACGGTGCTGCGCCTGCCGTGGCAGGAGAAGCTGGTGGGCAATCCGGCGACGCGGGTGCTGCATGGCGGGGTGATCACCACTCTGATTGATTCCGCCTGCGGCTATGCCCTGATGAGCTACTTCGAGAGTCTTCCCGACATTGCGACGCTGGACCTGCGTATCGACTATCTGCAACCGGCGGAGCCCGACCGGGACGTGTTCGCGGGGGCGGAAGTCTACAAGGTGACGTCGTCCATCGCTTTCCTGCGCGCCACCGCCTTCCAGACCGAAGGCGACCCGATTGCCAATGCGGTTGCCACATTCATGCTGGGTGCGAACGCGCCCAAGTACAACGCCAGACAGGGTTGAGTTCATGACAACGACAATAGTGGACGCGGTGAAGGCTGCGCGGGAAAGCGGCGACTACCAGTCCGTGCTGGACAGCATTCCCTACATGAAGTTCCTCGGCCTGGTTGTCGAACCGGACGCTGCGGGGCCGATCTGCCGGATGCCGGGCAGCGACCACATCATCGGCAACCCGGTCCTGCCCGCCATCCATGGCGGAGTTGTCGGCGCACTGCTGGAATCGACAGCGATCATGCACATCATGTGGTCGCACGAGAGCCTGCATGTGCCGAAGATCATCAACCTGACGGTCGAATACCTCCGCTCCGCCCGTGTGGTGGATACCTATGCGCAGGCGATCATCACCAAGCAGGGCCGCCGCATCGCCAACATGCGGGTGGAGGCCTGGCAGGCTGACCGGACCAAGCCGGTTGCGGCTGCACACGCGCATTTCCTGCTGCCGCGGGAAGAAGACTGATGGCGGACAGCGATCAGACCGTTCCGCCGGAGTGGTCCCGGTTTCCGGCGGTTTCCCTGGAAGGGATGAACGAGCTGGAGGACAGGATTCCCCAGATCAGGGCGCTGGGTATCGAGGTCCTGTCCATAGACGGCCCGGTTGCCGTATCCCGTCTGCCCTGGCAGGAAAAGCTGGTGGGCGATCCCGAGACCGGGGTGATGCATGGCGGCGTCATCACGACACAGATCGACAATCTGTGCGCCGTGGCCCTGCATTCGCGCATCGGTCACTATGTGCCGTGTGTGACCATAGACCTGCGCGTGGAGTACCTGAAACCTGCCACGCCGGGTCTGGCGGTGCATGTCCGCGCCGAATGCCGCAAGGTGACCCGGCAGGTGGCCTTCATTGCCGCGACCGCCTGGAACGAGGATGAGGATGATCCCATCGCCTTCGCTTCCTGTACCTACATGCTGCTGCCGGAACGCGAATCCAGCATCTCCGGCTCCGGCGACTGAGCCAATTCTTTCCGACGTGCGGGAGCACCTGAGATGAATGACATGAGCACGCCCACGGACCTGCCGGTCTGGGACCTCGACGATCTCTACAAGGGCACATCGGATCCGGCCATCGAAGCGGATCTGACCTGGCTGGAGACCGAGGCCGGACGGTTCCGCGAGACCTGGGCCGGGCGCATCGCCACCCTGTCCGGTGACCAGTTCGCCGAAGCCATCGAGGTGCAGGAGGCGATGTCGGACCGCACCGGTCGGCTGATGGCCTTTGCTTATCTCAACTATGCGACCGACATGTCGGATGGGGAGCGTACCCGGTTCTTCCAGGGTATTCAGGAACGGATCAACGGGCTGACGGCGCAGACGCTGTTCTTCTCGATCGAGGTCAATCTGATCGACGATGCCGCGCTGGAAGGGCTGTTCAGTGCCTCGGAGCGGCTGGCGCACTACCGGCCATGGCTGCGCGACCTGCGCACCATGCGCGACCACAT
>CAXBNO010000606.1:0-2228 GCA_963976775.1 uncultured Kordiimonadales bacterium | reverse complement strand
GTTCGCCGCGTCAGGACGGTCGAAGGTGCACAGGGCAACGCCCTCGGTCACTTCGAACTTCATGAATGAATAGCTCATCTTTCAGATCCTCCCCAGGATGAGTGTTGCGTCGGTTGCTGCCGGTTCAGGCGGCGTCCAGCGCGGTGCCCGCGATGGTGATGCGATGCATTTCCCTGCGCTGGCCCTGATAGTCGTTCAGGGCATGATGCCAGGTGCTGCGGTTGTCCCACATGGCGACGCAGCCTGGCGTCCAGCGATGGCGACAGGTGAAGTCCGGCTTCGTTGCATGGGCATAGAGGTGGTTCAGCAGCGGCAGGCTCTCCTCCCGCGTCCAGCCCTCGAACCGGATGGTGTGGGCCGGGTTCACATACAGGACTTCCCGTCCTGTCTCCGGGTGCCGGATCACCACCGGATGCATCGCGTCCGACAGCGCGCCATCGGCCTTCAGCACCTGCTTCAGGTCCGTGCCCTCATAGGCCCCGCCGGGTCCGTAGATCTGGCGGGAGGAATGCAGGGCACGCAGGCTGCGCAGGTTGGCCTTCAGCCCGTCGGAGAGCGTGTCGAAGGCGCGGGCCAGATGGGCGAACATCGTGTCGCCCCCGCATTCCGGGACGTCGCGCGCCACCAGGATCGAACCCAGTGCCGGGGCCGGATCGTAGGAATGGTCCGCGTGCCAGCCGCCGCCGATATTGGTCTTCTGGTCTGCTTCCTTGATCACCACGGCGATTTCCGGCGTGTCGGCCAGCTCGGGGAAATGCTCGTTGATCACGATCTCTCCCCAGCGGCGGGCAAAGGCCAGGTGATCGTCCTTCGTGAAGGTCTGGTCGCGCAGGAAGATGACGCCGTGCTCGTGAAAGGCGTCGCGGATCAGGCTCAGGTCGCTGTTGGACAGGCGGGCAAGCTCGACGCCGCGAACCTCGACGCCACAACCGGGACTGACCGGGTGCAAGGATGCGCTCATGATCTGACGTGACCTCCGTCGCTGGCGCTGAATGGTCTCAGCCTATCACACGAAACCGTAGGCGACAGCCAGCAGGCCGAGACCCAGGACCACACGGTAGATGACGAAGATGCCGTAGCCGGAACGGCGCAGCCAGGCCATCATCAGGGCGATCGCGGGCAGGGCGGTCAGGCAGGCAACCACCATGGCGATGGCGACATTCTCGGTGAAGGCGGCATTGCCGCTCTCGACGATTTCCTTCACCGCATGGCCGCCGGAGGCGAGGATGGCGGGAATGGACAGCAACAGGGAGAACCGCGCCGCATCTGCGCGTTCGAATCCCAGCAGCCGCCCGGCGGTCATGGTGATACCCGCCCGGCTGGTCCCCGGAATCAGCGCCAGGATCTGGAAGCAGCCGATGGTGAGCGCGCTGCCCGCTGTCATGTGCTCGATCCGGCGCACGGTCATGCCGCTGATGTCGGCCAGCCAGAGCAGCAGGCCGAACCCCAGCGTCGCCCAGGCCACCACCTCGATGGAGCGGAAGATGTCGGTTGCCCCCAGATAGACCAGCGTCGCCCCGGCGATGATCAGCGGAATGGTGGCGATGATCAGGAACAGCAACATGCGACCGCCCGCACTGCTGCGCCCCCGCAGGGCGAGGAAGAAGCCGCCGATCATCCGTCCGATGTCGCGCCAGCAATACAGCAGCACCGCCACCAGCGTGCCCAGATGCACCGCCGCATCGACCATGACGCCCTGATCGACCCAGCCCAGCAGGTTGGAGGTCAGATAGAGATGCCCTGACGAGCTGATCGGCAGGAATTCCGTGATGCCCTGCACGACGGCGATGATGATCAGTTGCAGCAGGGTCATGGTGGCCACTCCGACGCTTGAATTGTTCGTGTAAGCTCTTATCAAGCGATTGCACAAGCCCCGTGCGGCGCATGGCCTGCAGCCTGACGCCTTCAACCCCAGACCGGAAGGTAGCCGATTGACGCCGAGCCTGTTCCATTTTGCCCTGTCACCGGCATGTCGGCTGCTGCGACTGGTGCTGGCGGAGAAGGGCGTGGGTTTCAGGCTGGAACCGGTCAGGTTCTGGCAGCGACCGGAGGCGTTCCTGCGCCTCAACCCTGCCGGAACCGTACCTGTCCTGAAGACATCGGAGCAGGCGGTGGCGCTTTCCGAGACACGCGCGCTGATCGAGTATCTGGAGGAGGCGTTTCCGGAGCCGAACCTGATCGGCCCGGACACGGAGACGCGGGCGGAGGTCCGGCGACTGACCTGCTGG
>CAXBNO010000605.1:0-2234 GCA_963976775.1 uncultured Kordiimonadales bacterium | reverse complement strand
CCTCGTCCCAGTTCGCCGATGGCGGAGAGTTCGGCATGGGTGCGGAGATCGGCATCGCCACCGGCAAGATGCACGCCCGCGGCCCCGTGGGCGTGGAGCAGCTCTGCAGCTTCAAGTACCTCGTCCATGGTTCCGGACAGGCGCGTCCGTGATGGCATGAGACACGTTCGGGGCCTGCGGATCGGTCTGCTGGGGGGATCCTTCAATCCCGCCCATGAGGGCCATCGGCATATCAGCCTGACTGCCCTGAAACGGCTGGGACTGGACGAGGTCTGGTGGCTGGTCTCGCCGCAGAACCCCCTGAAGAGCGGTCAGGGCATGGCGCCACTGGCATCGCGCATGTTCGGCGCCATCGCCATATCCGCCCATCCGCGCATCCGGGTGACGGACATCGAACGGCATCTGGGGACCCGTTATACGCGTGACACGGTCCGCGCCCTGCACAGACGCTTTCCCGACCATCGCTTCGTCTGGCTGATGGGGGCCGACAATCTGGCGCAATTGCCACGCTGGGCCCGCTGGCGGGAACTGGTAGAGAGTGTGCCCGTTGCCGTGTTCGACCGTGCGCCCTATTCTCACAACGCCCTGTCGGGACAGGCGGCGACCCGATACCGCCGCGCCTTGCTGCCGCAGGACCGGGCGCGCGACCTCTGGCGGAAGACCCCGCCGGCGCTGACTTTCATCCGGATGCGCCGGAGCGCACTTTCCGCCACCGCCATTCGCGACGGAACGATGACAGACAACGGGCTGGCACAAGGCCCGCGAATCAGGAGAATGGATATCGTCACTGGCACAAAGGGACCGGACAGGAACTTGCTGGATCTGATTGAAACGTCACTCGATGACGACCAGGCCGAACGGATCGTGCGTATCGATCTGCAGGGCAAGACAGAGATCGCCGACTACATGCTTGTTGCATCAGGTCGGTCCTCACGGCACGTCGCCGCAATCGCAGACCACATCGTCGAGAAGCTGAAGGCGTCCGGCCACGGGCGCCCGAAGGTGGAGGGCATGCCCACCTGCGACTGGGTGCTGGTCGATGCGGGCGACATCATCGTTCACGTCTTCCGGCCGGAAGTGCGGGAATTCTACAATCTGGAAAAGATGTGGGCGGTGGACCTGGGCACCGCCGGAGAGCAGGCGGCGTCCTGATCTCGCGGTGCTGAAGGTCACGCTGCTCAGCGTCGGGCGCTTCGGACGCGGGCCGGAGCGGGACCTGTTCGACACCTATGCGAAGCGCCTTTCCTGGCCGCTGGACCTGCAGGAGATCGAGGACCGCAAGGGCGGTTCGGATGCGGAACGCAACGCCCGCGAGAACCAGATGCTGCGGGACCGTTCCGCTGGCGCCCAGGCCATCATCGCCCTGGACGAAGGCGGCGAACTGCTCGACAGCCGGGGCTTTGCCGCGCGCCTGCAGAATCTGGCCGACGATGGCCGCCGGGACATCGCGGTCCTGATCGGCGGTGCAGACGGACTGGAAAGGGCGACGCGCGCGACCGCCTGCCTGTCCCTCAGTCTCGGACGGCTGACCTGGCCGCACCTGATGGTCCGCGCCATGCTGGCGGAGCAACTCTATCGCGCGCAGACGATCCTGTCGGGTCACCCCTATCACCGCGACTGAAACCGGATAATCTGCGGTTTCATGGCGACCGGACGGAGGGAACAGATGACCATCGCAAAGCGGGCCTGGGTGCCGGAGACCAGCGAGAACCTGGTCCAGGCGATCGCGCGTGAAACATCAGAATCTGCCTCCGCAACCATACTGGGCCGCATCGAGGAACTGGCCGCGCGTAACCGCAACATCCACGAGAGGGAATGCTTCAACCTCAATCCGGCCACGAACGTGATGAACCCGAAGGCGGAGGCGCTGCTGGCATCCGGTATCGGCTCCCGCCCCTCGCTCGGCTATCCCGGCGACAAGTACGAGATGGGGCTGGAAGCGATCGAGGAGATCGAGGTCATCTGCGCGACGCTCTGCGCCGAGGTCTTCGATGCGGCTCATGCCGAGATCCGGGTGCCTTCCGGTGCGACAGCCAACCTCTTCGGCTTCATGGCCACCTGCCAGCCTGGCGACACGATCATCGCCCCGCCGCCGTCGATTGGCGGACACGTCACCCATCATGTCGCCGGCTGCGCCGGGCTGTACGGTCTGCGTACGGTTTCGGCACCGGTTGATGCGGACGGCTACACGATCGATGTGGCCGCGCTGGCCGACCTTGCCGACCGGGAGCAGC
>CAXBNO010000604.1:0-2238 GCA_963976775.1 uncultured Kordiimonadales bacterium | reverse complement strand
CGGCCCTGAATGACATTGCGGCGGGCAGGGGACTGGACACGGAACAGGTGCGTGGTCTTCTGGACGACGCGCTGCTGAACCCGGTGGCTGCCGTCGACAGCGGTCTGGTGGACCGCGCTGACTATGCCCGCGTGTTTCATCGCGACGGGACTGCAAGCGACGGCGGACAGATCGATTTTGCCGCCTACCTGCCTGAGCTCACCGACCCGCTGGACGCAGGCGCGCCGAAAGTCGCCCTGATCACGGCGACCGGCCAGATCATGGGCGGTGAAGGTGGCGGGTTCAGCGGCAATGTCATTACCGATGGGCAGTTGGTCAGTGAGTTGCAGGCCGCCGCGGATCACCCGGAGATCGATGCCATCCTGATCCGCATCGACAGCCCGGGCGGGGCCTATGGAGCGTCCGATGCCATCCGTGCCGCCATGCGGGAGATCGACAAGCCCATTGTTGCATCCATGGGCAATGTAGCCGGTTCAGGGGGCTATCTCATCGCCATCGGGGCCGATGCCATCGTCGCGCATCCCTCCACCATCACCGGTTCGATCGGCGTGATCAGCGGGAAGGTCGTGGTGGCTGATCTGCTGGAAGACTACGGCGTCCGCTTCGAGATCGTGCGCAGTGACCGCAATGCCGCGATGTTCTCGCCCTTTGCACCCTTCACCGCAGACCAGCAGGATCGCCTGGCGCGTCGCGTGGATGATATCTATGCCACCTTCAAGGACCTCGTCGGGGAAGCCCGCAAACTGCCGGAGGATCAGGTCGAGGTTGCCGCCCAGGGGCGAATCTGGACCGGATCACAGGCATTCGGACGCAAGCTGGTCGATGCCACCGGCGGACTGGAAACCGCACTCGCCACTATCCGTCAGCAGCTTGGAGTCGCGGCCGGGCGAGAGATCCATCTGGTCGAATTCCCGGGCGGATCACCGCAGGACCGGTTTCTGGAGGCCGTGCAGGAAGGCTTTGGCGGTTTCGCGGCTATCGCGACCGGCAGGCCTGAAATCAGTGTCGAGAAGCTGCGGGAATATCTGGCTGCGGAAGCCGGCACCCGTCTGATGACGCCGGATGTAAGCCTGCGCTGATCAGGTCCCTGCCTGCTGCGCCATGATCCGGAACGCCTGTGCCACGGTTTCCTGCCTGATCCAGCCCCGACCGCGATCCGCGAAGAGATGACGCTGATGCACGGTGTCCTTGCCACGGCGGGCGCAGGCAATATGCACCAGGCCGACCGGCTTGGTGTGGGTGCCGCCCCCGGGTCCCGCGACGCCGGTCACCGAAACCGCGATGTCGGCACGGCTGTTGCGCAATGCGCCCTCGGCCATGGCGACGGCAACCGGTTCGGAGACCGCACCATGCTCCCTGATCAGGGCAGGCGGGATGCCAAGCATGTCCTGCTTGGCTTCGTTGGAATAGGTCACGAAACCCCGATCCACGACATCCGATGATCCGGCAACCTCTGTCAGGGTTCCCGCGATCATGCCACCTGTGCAGCTTTCTGCGGTCACAAGCATCAACTGGCGTTCGCGCAGGAACTCCAGCAATTCCGCGGCATCCGATATCAGGCGCTGTGTCATCATCCGAACACTCCTGACGCGTACTGTAACAGAAGCACACTGATTCCGGCAAAGATGCCCGCGACGATGTCGTCGGCCATGACACCCAGCGATCCCTTCAGCCGCCGGTCGGCCCAGCCGACCGGCCCCGGTTTCCATATGTCGAACAGGCGGAAGCCGATGAATGCCACCAGGTAGCCGACCGGATCGAAGGCCGTGAAGGGCAGCAGGGGAATCCACTGCCCGGCTGCTTCGTCGATCACGATTTCGGAGGGGTCGTGCATCGTCCTGTGCGCCCGCATGTGCGCCCGCGCCGCCCAGAGACCGACAACGAACGTCACGAGTATGGCGACAGCCAGCGCGACCTGACCGCCAAGCCACATGATCAGCCAGCCAACAGGCAATGCGGCGAGGGAGCCCCAGGTGCCCGGAGCGGGCCGAATCAGGCCGGAATAGCCGAATGTGGCCAAGAATGTCGCGAGTCTCTGGATGATCATGTGGCTTCGAAGGTATCCGGTTCGCGCGGCAGTTCAACGGTGGCGATGGCCTGTGCGGCGATGCCTTCCCTGCGTCCGGTGAAGCCCAGCCTTTCCGTGGTGGTGGCCTTGATGCTGATCCGGTGTACCGGGATCCCGAGAATGCTGGCCACATTCTCCCGCATCGCCTGCCGGTGCGGTTTGATCTTCGG
>CAXBNO010000603.1:0-2240 GCA_963976775.1 uncultured Kordiimonadales bacterium | reverse complement strand
CGTGCTCCAGACCCAGCAGCGAAGCGATGCCGGCAGAGGACTGGGCCTCCACGATCTCGGACAGGTTCAGCGTGCCCGCGAACAGCAGCACCGTGATGATGACGAAACCGATCGAGACCTCGTAGGACACCATCTGCGCCGCTGACCGCATGGCACCCAGGAAGGCGTAGCGTGAATTCGAGGCCCAGCCCGCCATGACGATGCCATAGACACCCAGCGAGGAGATGGCGAACAGGTACAGCACGCCGACATTGATGTCGGCCAGCACCCAGCCGGAATCGAACGGGATCACCGCCCAGCCGATCAGCGCCAGAATGAAGGTCAGCATGGGCGCGGCGACGAAGACCGCCTTGTCCGCGCCGGTCGGGAACACGGTTTCCTTCAGCAGCAGCTTGGCCCCGTCCGCCAGCGGCTGCAGCAGACCGAAGGGGCCGACCACGTTGGGGCCACGGCGCATCTGCATCGCGCCGATGACCTTGCGCTCCGCCAGGGTCAGATAGGCCATGGCCAGCAGCATCGGCACCGCAATCAGCAGGATCTTGCCGAGGATGATCAGGAAAGGCAGCAGCCAGGTGCTCCAGAACTCAGCCATTGGTCCCTGTCGCCTCCCCTGCACCGGCCTTGCCGACGGAATAGAGCTCCGAACATTCGGCCATGGTCTGGCTTGCCCGCGCGATCGGGTTGGTCATGAAGTAATCGGTGACCGGACAGACAAACGGCGCATCCGACATTTCACCGGCATCGTCCCTCACCGGCCCCGGCGTTCCGGGCCGTGCCAGGTCAACCATGTCGAGCCCGTCGATCAGTTCACCGATCCGGACGCGCAGGGCGGCAATGTCGTCATAGGGCAGGGTATGCTCCAGTTGCGCCGACAGCGCCCGCAGGACCTTCCAGTCCTCCCGCGCCTCTCCCGGTGCCTGGTTGGCGGGCTCCGCCATCTGGATGCGGCCTTCGGTATTGATCCAGATGCCGGCCTTCTCCGCATAGGCGGCACCCGGCAGGATCACGTCCGCCGCATGGGCACCGGCATCACCGTGGCTGCCCTGATAGATCACGAAGGCATCGCTCAGGCCGGAGGTATCGACCTCGTCCGCGCCCAGCAGGAACATGATCTCGACGCCACCGGCCAGCATCGCGCCAGCGTCAAGACCGCCCTCACCCGGCACCAGGCCAAGCTCCAGCCCGCCAACGCGGGAGGCAGCAGTGTGCAGGACCGAGAAACCGTTCCAGTCATCCGAGACAGCGCCGGTCTGATCGGCAAGCTTCCGCGCTGCGGCGTGAACCGCTGCACCATCCTCACGCGCCAGCGCACCGGTACCGACGATGATCAGCGGCCGTTCGGCATCCTTCAGCACATCGCAGAAGGAATGGCTGCCGTTCAGCAGTTCGGTCAGCGTCTCGGGGCCTGCACCCAGATATGTCGTGGGATAGGTCAGGTCGGCATTCTCGCCGATCACGCCGACCTTCAGCGCACCGGCGGACTGCACCCAGGTCTTGCGGATACGGGCGTTCAGAACCGCCGCTTCCTTGCGCGGGTTGCTGCCGACCAGCAGCACCGCGTCCGCATCCTCGATCCCGGCAATCGTCGTGTTGAACAGGTAATCGCCGCGGTGCGCGCCATCCAGCTTCGCACCGTCGGCGCGACAGTCGATGTTCGGGCTGCCCAGCGCTGCCATAAGGTCCTTCAGCGCCGTCATTTCCTCCAGCGCGGCCATGTCACCAACGATGGCACCGATCTTCGACGGCTCAACCGAGGAGACCTTCTCGCCGATGACGCGGAACGCCTCCGCCCAGCTTGCGGGCTTCAGACGACCGTCGACCCGGACATAGGGGCGGTCGAGCCGCTGGCGACGCAGGCCGTCACAGGCGAAGCGGGTCTTGTCGGAAATCCATTCCTCGTTCACGTCCTCGTTCAGGCGCGGCATCACCCGCAGCACTTCGCGACCGCGCGCGTCGATGCGGATGTTGCTGCCCAGCGCATCCATGACGTCGATGCCTTCGGTCTTGCGCAGTTCCCAAGGACGCGCGTTGAAGGCATAGGGCTTGGAGGTCAGGGCACCAACCGGGCAGAGGTCGATGACATTGCCCGAAAGCTCGCTGTCCACGACGCTTTCCAGTGCCGTGATCTCCATGTTCTCACCGCGGTTGATCGCGCCGATGTCCGGCACGCCAGCCACTTCCTCGACGAAGCGGACGCAGCGGGTGCAATGGATGCAGCGGGTCATGATCGTTTTGACCAG
>CAXBNO010000602.1:0-2263 GCA_963976775.1 uncultured Kordiimonadales bacterium | reverse complement strand
GACGGGCCGTTCATCCGGGAGCCGCAGGACGTGCTGATGGATCGGGTGAAACGCTTCCGGGGCTGGATTGCCAGCCGTCCGGAGGAACACATCGCCGTCGTCGGCCACGGCACCTTCTTCTACATGCTGATCGACCGCTTCCTGAACAATGCGGAAGTACATACGCTGGAGCTGTGAAGCACGACCGCGGGCGCTGAAACGGGTTTCAGCCCGCCCTGAACAGGTTGCGCCCCTGCTCCGCGCTGTTCGTCACGGTCCCGAAGACACCCACCAGATCCGCCTCTGTCATTGATTGCAGCAAGGCCCGGTCATCCCCTGCATTGGCAATGAAACGCGTCGCCTGCGGATCATCATGGGCACCTAGTCGGCCAGCGACGATCGCGCCGGTCGGTTCGCCACTGCGATCAAAGGTGACCGTCCAGGTCTCGATCTCGCCCGTGCCTGATGGTGTTTCGGTGAAGGGTGGATGCGGCAGATCGTCGATCCGCGATTGATAGCTGGCGGGGTCTTCGCGCTGCCACTGGCGGTCCGGTGAAACCGGTTCCGTGGACCAGATACCGGCGGCGTGCTTGCTCAGATAACCGCCGTTCGCCGTGACCAGTCCGAACTGGCCCGGCACGGCGCTGGGGAAGCATGAATAGATGTCGATCAGGTCGATGTCGTCGATGCTCCGCCCGGCCATGGCAAAGGCGCGTTCGGCCATCAGGCGCATGGCGGGGGAGGAGAAATAATCCCGCCGTTCGTGCATGTACCAGAGCTCGGTGGTGTCGGCGCAGCCGTGCAGGAACAGCCAGCGATCCTGCGGCACACCCAGCCGCCGCGCTTCCCCCACGGAGGACATCAGCAGCGCCGCCGACTGGTTGATCTGGTTCATGGCATTCATGAACTTGGTATAGGGCCAGGCGACGAAGCGGTTCTTCGGGCCGGTCTCCGCGATCTCTGCCGCCGTTCGTCGGATCGGAAACCAGGCATGCTCCTGTTCCGCCGCAACATCCGTGAAGCCCGCGAACAGTGCGCCCATGGCCATCTGATGGTCGTGGATGCTGCGGCCCGCATGGTGGCGGTAGGCATTCTCCAGCAGCGCGTAATTGTTGGTGGCAGCCCAGATACCGTGAGCACGTTCATGCACCGTCACCATCGGCTTGTCGGGCCAGAGCAGATCGGCGTCCCGGTCGGCAGGCTGGCTCCAGTCCGGCCTGGTGCCTGACTTGATCAGTCGGCGGGCATTGTCCATCGCCTCCGCCCCCGCCAGCAGCACGAAACGCTTGCGCCCTGCCGCGATCTCGGCGGCGAACCGGTTGGCCAGCGCCTGCGGGGCCTGTCCGCCGTCCGGTGTCAGCCAGGTCTCCGCCTGCGTCGCGCCAAGATGCCGGGCCAGCGTTGCGGGCGAGTTTCGCATCGGCTCCCGAAAGCTCTTCACCACCACCACGGCATCCAGACTGGCCAGCGTGCGGCGTTGCACATGTGCATCGTCAGCGGCCCGGACCGCCGCCCGGATCATCAGGTCCATCGGCGTGGAGAGCGCGTCCAGCGGTTCATCGCGAACCGTGACCTGACCAACGCCGATCAGGATGGGTATGTCGTCACGGATCATGTTGCATCCCCTGCCCTGGCACGCGCCCACTTCGCATCTGTCTTGCCGCTCGGTCCGCGCTGGATGGCGTCGAGAAACAGGAAGGCCTTCGGCAGCTTGAAGCGCGCGATGTGCCGTTCCGCCTCCGCCAGCAGTTCCGCACGGTCCGGCGTGGCGCCATTGGCAGGCTGGACGATGGCCACCACCTCCTGCCCCCAGCGTTCGCTGGGTCGGCCGGTGACGACCACATCGGCCACACCCGGATGATGCTTGATCGCCTGCTCCACTTCCTCGGCGAAGATCTTTTCCCCGCCGGAATTGATGGTGAAGGACTCGCGGCCATGAAATTCCAGCAGTCCACCCGCCAGCAGCCGCACCCGGTCGCCGGGAATGACATAGCGGATGCCGTTCACTGTCGGGAATGTCTTCGCCGTCTTCTCGGGGTCATTCAGATAGCCCAGCGGAACGGAGCCGCTCTTGGCCAGCCAGCCAAGCCCGTCGTGTCCCGGTGCCAGTTCGCCGGTCATCTCGGCATTCAGAACCACCGCATCGTCTGCGATCCGGAACGACGCCGCACCCGAGCCATCTTCCGGCCCGGTAACCTGTATGGCCTGCGGCCCACTCTCCGATGCACCAAGGGCATCGACGGCTCGCGCACCGGGGGCCAGGCGCAGCAACCCGGCCTTGGTT
>CAXBNO010000601.1:0-2273 GCA_963976775.1 uncultured Kordiimonadales bacterium | reverse complement strand
CCACCCGCGCCGACGGGCAGCGACCGCGCACCGGGACCGTGGCAATCACCACATCCGCGCGACCGCAGTCGTCGCGTACCGCGCGTTCGTCGACCGGCAGCGCGATCATCCAGCCATCGCGGCGCAGGATGCAGCCCAGCAGGTCGCAGCGCAGACTGCCGTCCGCGCTGGCGCCATCCAGGGGCCAGCGACCGACCGGTTCCGACGTTCCGACGCGCGCCAGCCATTGCTGCGCCACGAACTTCTCCCGCCGCAGCGTTGACAGCAGCAGGCCGCCGTCCTGCGCGGTGACGGCGGTGAGGCGTCCATCACCAGTGACGCGGACCAGCGGGCCATCTGCAACGTAGGGACTGGCCATACCAAGCAGGATCGCCAGCCAGCCCAGGGTCCGCCAGCCGCCCGACCACAGGCACAGCCAGAGCCCGCCGAGGGTCACCGTGATCAGACCAGCAGCGGGCATGGCGGGCACCAGCCGCACCGCACCCTCCAGCGCCGCCACGCCATGCGCGATGCGAAGGATGAGATCGATCCCCTGCCCCATCAGCCAGAGCGGCGCGGCCTCCAGCCCCAGCGGCATGGCGATCAGGGCAAGCGTCCCGGCAGGCATGACCCAGAAGCCGGTGAGCGGCACCGCGGCCAGGTTGGCAATGACGCCATAATCCGCAACCCGCCCGAAGTGGTGGATCGCGAAGGGTGCGGTCGCCAGACCGGCGATGATCGTGGTGACACCGACTCCGGCAAGATAGATCAGCGCGCGCCCTGCCGGTCCTGTGTCCCTGGTCCGGCGCAGCATCCGGTCGCCGAACCGCTCGTAGACCGCAACGAGCGCGGTCACGGCGGCAAAGGACATCTGGAAGCCCGGCTCCGTCAGGGCTTCCGGCGTCATCAGCAGCACCGCGAGTGCCGCGATGGCCACCGTGCGGAGCGAGATCGCCCGCCTGTCCGTCAGAACTGCCAGCATCACCAGCGCCACCATGATGAAGGCACGGATGGTCGGCACCGATGCACCGGTCAGCACCAGATAGAACAGGCCGCCCGACAGCGCGGCAACGGCAGCGATCTTCTTGATCGGATATTTCAGGGCCAGGGCCGGTCGCAACGCCAGTCCGAAGCGGATCAGCCAGAACAGGAAGCCGCTGACCAGTCCCATGTGCAGTCCGGAGATGGCGAGCAGGTGCGCCAGCCCGGCGTCCCGCAGCGCCTGTGTATCGTCCTCGGGTATGCCACCCCTGTCTCCGATCAGCAGGGCCACCGCGACCCCGCCCGTAGCACCATCCAGGACCGTCCTGATACGAGCCGCCATGTGATCGCGCAGCCGGGGCAGGGCCTGATCTGCGGCTGATCCA
This sequence comes from uncultured Kordiimonadales bacterium, assembly GCA_963976775.1. Taxonomy (GTDB): domain Bacteria; phylum Pseudomonadota; class Alphaproteobacteria; order Minwuiales; family Minwuiaceae; genus Minwuia. Next base: position 927 of record CAXBNO010000601.1, on the reverse strand, counting down.
GGGTCAACGACGCGAACCGGCCCAAGGGCATAGCCGCTGCCGCCGATGCCCCGGAAGAAGGCATGACGCTGAAAATCGAACGCCCCCGGCTCGACCGGCGGTGACGGGGGCAGCAGATTGGCCAGCACCTCAATGCGGTCGCCTGGCCGCGCGGTGTCGCCACGGGTGCGGACCGTGACCCGTACCCGATGCGGCAGGTCGGTTGCGCGCAGCCCTGCGAACCGGGAAGGCCGGATCGTCAGGCGGGTGTCCCCCTCCCGCACCTCGACCCGCTCCACCGTGCCGGACAGTTGCGATGGGCCGATCTCTGCAGGCAGGACCGGGGCGGCAACCAGCAGGGTCCGCACGACAGCCGCCACCAGGCCCAGGGCGACCAGACCGAACACGAGCGCGACCGGGGCCAGGGTGGTGCGGCGGAACTGCCAGATGGCGAACAGGGCCAGCAGTCCGGTGACGGCGGCGAGCGGCCAGTCCGGTTCGACGGGGAGCGCGAAGTAGAGGCCGATCCCGCTGCCGAACACCACGGGCAGCCAGAAGAACAGGCGTCCACGCTCCTGCGCCAGCAGGGCACCGAGCGTATCCACGGGACGGGCAAGGGCGGTACCGGTGATTGCCAGCATCGTTCCCAGTCGTCTCGTCACCTGCCGGGCGATGTGATACATGACCGCCTCCCGCCCGGGACTTTATGTCTTTCTGCCAAATGGAGAAACATTGATGGCGCGTTCGGAAGTGGTGACGCGGTTCGCCCCCTCTCCCACCGGGTTCCTGCATATCGGCGGGGCACGGACGGCCCTTTTCAACTGGCTGTTCGCCCGCCACCACGGCGGACGCTTCCTGCTGCGGATCGAGGATACGGACCGTCAGCGCTCCACGCCGGAGGCAATCGACGCGATCTTCGACGGGCTGAACTGGCTGGGGCTGCAGGGC
>CAXBNO010000600.1:0-2275 GCA_963976775.1 uncultured Kordiimonadales bacterium | reverse complement strand
CATCCGGGCATAATCGTCCAGCAGGGCACGGTCTTCCGGCATGCTGACGGTGATCTCCAGCGCCGACGGGTCGCGTCCGTTCTGTTCCGCCGTATCGCGGGCGAGCCGGATCAGGTCATGCGGGGCTTCCCGCGCCGGGAAGAAGCCATCGCCCAGCCGTCCTGCGCGCCGTGCCGCCGCCTTCGAATGGCCACCGACAATGATCGGTACCGCGCCACTGACCGGCCTGGGCACGCAGTACATCGGTGCGAAGCTGACGTGCTCACCCTGAAACGAGGCCGGCTGTGCGCCCCAGAGCGCCCGCAGGGCGGCGACGCATTCATCGGTGCGCGTCCCGCGCGTCCCGAACGGCTGTCCCAGCGCCGCGAATTCCTCCGCGAGCCAGCCGACGCCGATGCCCAGCAGGGTCCGGCCGCCGCTGAGATGATCCAGCGTGGCCACCTGTTTCGCGACATGAACCGGACTGTGCTGCGGCAGGATCAGGATGCCGGTGCCCAGCTTGATCCGACTGGTCCCGGCAGCGACATAGGCCATCCAGATCAGCGGATCGGGCAGGGGCAGATCCTCCACCCCACCCGCCATCTTGCCGTTCTGCGCATAGGGGTAAGCGGAACCGTAGCCCGCAGGCACGACCGTGTGTTCCACCGTCCAGGCACTGTCGAACCCGGCTTCCTCCGCCGCCTGCAGCAGCTCCAGCGCGGGTGCCGGATCGACATAGGGGCCGGTGTTGCAATAGCGCAGTCCGAATTTCATGGCTGGTCTCTCCCCGGATCATGCGGCTTGCGCCGCGCCGGAGAAGGGTAGACCGATTGGAACCCTGATGTAATCGGTCTCCCGTTCGGGTCGCGGCTATTTCAGGCCGAAACGCTTCGCCGCCAGGTAATCCAGCGACAGCGCACCGGCACCACGCGCGATCAGGTAGCAGAGGATCGCCATCCAGAAGAAATGCTCGAAATTGTCGTAGGCCGCGGCGCGGGCACCGAGCACGAACTGGATGACCAGCGACATCGCCAGCAGCGGGATGGCCGCAAGCCGGGTGAACGCCCCGACCAGGATCAGTGCCGACATGACCAGTTCGAAGAAGGTGCCAAGGAACGCGGCGACGGCAACCGGCAGGATCGGCACCATGTACTCATATTCGAACAGCAGCAGCGTGTTGTCCCAGTCGGCCAGCTTGGTCATGCCCGCGCGCCAGAAGGTCAGGAAGATCACGATGCGCAGGAACAGCACGGCAGCGGGACCGCCCCAGTTGTCCAGCGGACGGGTGACAGCGGCAACGAGACCGGCAATGCCGCCGGGCGTGGTATCTTGCGTGTTGGCCATGGTGGGGCTCCCTCTAGTTGTCTCTCGGTTCATCATTGCTGCGGTGGGTGAAGATGCCGGCCGACAGGTGCCCGGCAAAGGCGGTCATCAGATCGAAGGTGGGGTCGGTCTGCTGTGCCGCGAAGGCAGCTTCACCGAGTGTGCCGCCGTCGTGCAGGGTTCGCAGCAGGGCGAGTTCTGCCGCGTGCAGCAGGATGGTCTGTACCTGCATCGCCGGTCGGACGGTCAGTACGGCTTCCGCACGCGGCGCGACCCCGCTCTGCGCCATCGCATCGGGATTCATCCAGATCGCGTGGATCGGCCAGTCAGAGGCCAGCAGGGTGGCCGATGGGACAAGTGTCGGCCGCAGCGCCAGCAGCGCGTCAGCCGCCAGTCCCTGCAGCGCCCCGGCACCCATCGGCACCGCTTCTGCAGCGCCATAGGCCGCGTTGCGCGCCCAGTCGAGCCGGGCGACGTCCACCAGCCAGGGCCGGTCTGCCAGAGGCTCCGACTGGGCAATGAAGTCAGGCAGTTCCGCGCCATAGTCGAGCAGGTGATTGGCCTGCGAGGGCGCATGGCGGATGAAGGCGGTGACGAGGCGGGTGAACAGGCTTTCCCCCAGCAGCGTCTGTACAGTGGGAAAGGCATCGGCCAGCACGTCGAGGATCGATGCATGAGTATTGTTGCGATAGACCTCGAACCGCGCGGCCTGACGGCCATCGTCCTCCAGGTCGGACAGGATCCCGTCCGATCCCCGGAACACGCCTGCGGCGAACCGGCTCTGGATTTCCAGCAGGGTGCTCATGATGCAGTCCGCCCACCCGGTCGCAGCGCATCCAGCCGGGACTGCGCGGTCCGAACCTCCGCCAGCAGCACATCCAGTCCGGGGATCTCGGTATCCCACTCGACCAGTGTCGGAACGGCACCCGTGGCTGCCAGCGCCTGATCGTAGAGGGTCCAGACACTGTCGCGG
>CAXBNO010000599.1:0-2287 GCA_963976775.1 uncultured Kordiimonadales bacterium | reverse complement strand
GGTATTTCTCCTCGATCTTCCATTCGATCGGCAGGCCGTGGCAGTCCCAGCCGGGGACATAATTGGCGTCGAAGCCCAGCATCTGGCGGGAGCGGTTGATCACGTCCTTCAGGATCTTGTTCAGCGCGTGCCCGGCGTGGATGTCACCGTTCGCGTAGGGCGGCCCGTCATGCAGGATGAACTTCTCCCGCCCCTTCGAGCTCTCGCGCAGCTTTCCCCAGATATCCATGTCGTACCACCGCTTCAGGATCTCCGGTTCCTTCTGCGGCAGGCCGGCGCGCATGGGAAAGTCGGTCTTCGGCAGGAAGACGGTGTCCTTGTAGTCCTGGGTCATGTCTGAAACTCGTTTGTGGTCTGCCACGGCAGGAATCACTGGCGCGCGGCACATTCTTCATCGGGATGGCGGTCAGAAAGGCAGATTGGCCCGGCCCTGAGTATTACAGGACCGGGTTGATAATTCGCCGGACGGCTGAGCCTGCATCCATGAAACGTTGCATGAGCGGGCTTTTACCAGCGCGCCGCAGGGATGTCGAGGCAACGGGCCCGCATCGCCGCATCCAGTGACGCGCGCTGGTCCAGCAGGCTGCGATACCAGTCGAGACGCGCCGTCACATGATCCTCCAGCCGCCGCTCCCGCGCCACATGGGCATGGGCATTGCGCGCCAGCCGCCGGCGCAGCGACCGATCCCCGATCAGGGCCCGCAGTTTCAGGCCGAACTGGCGTGGCGTGCGGAAGATCAGGCCGGTCTCATTGTGCCGGATCGTCTTCTCGTAGACGGTTGGCGCGGCCAGTACAGCCGTCCCCTCCGCCGCACACTCGATGAACTTCAGATCCGACTTCAGGCGGTTCTTGGGCGTATCGGAAAGCGGCAGCAGCGCGATATCCGCCTGCCCCAGCAGTTCACGGTACCGGTCATGCGGACAGGTCGGGTGAAACACCTTCTGCCCCGTCTCCAGCGCCTCGAAGAAGCCCCGGTCATGCACGACCGTTACCCGCACGCGATCCCCGAAGATGCGCAGCACATCGTTCAGCTCCGCCATGACAGGCCGCCAGTCCTCCTCCCGGTTCAGGGCACCGAAGAACAGGGTCACCGGCTGGTCCGTTGCGCTGGCCGGATCGCGAAGCGGCGGCACATTGGCGAGCTGGTTGGGAAATATGCCGACAGTCGGATTGTGTCGGCGGATGAAATTCGTCTGCACCACCATCGGCCAGATGCGCGGGTCATCGTCCCATTCGGAAATCACCAGATGGCCCTGCCGCAGCAGTTTCAGATGGTCGTCGGCACGGGCCGGTTCCAGGATCTGGCGCTGCCAGACGAAGACCGAGTCCTCCCCCGGCTCCGGCTGCTTCATCGCCTGGCCGGCGCCGAAGACATGGCAGCGGACACCGGGCAGGCGCGCCAGCGCCGCCGCCGGTTGATGCACGCGGATATCGTTGACCGCCGCCACCGGACGCAGGGTGAAGAACTGGATCAGCATGGCTCAGTCAGTCTCTCTGATCCCCGCCCGCGACCGGAACGGCCCCGACGTCCTGCTACTTGCTGGTCTCGGGGACCGTACCCTTGGCACTGCCACCACCGGACTTGCCAGCACCCGATTTACCGGCACCGGACTTGCCGGCACCCGACTTCTTCGCCTTGGCCTTGGGGGGCGTCCGTTCCGCCGCTGCCTCCGTATCGAAGACCAGCTTGCCCTGCTCCAGACGGATCTTCACGTGTCCGCCCCGTTTCAGGCTGCCGAACAGCAGTTCCTCCGCCAGCGGCTGCTTGATGGTCTCCTGAATGACGCGTGCCAGCGGCCGGGCACCGAACTCGGGCGTATAGCCCTTGTCGGCCAGCCAGGTGCGGGCCGCATCGGTCAGGGAGATGGTGACATCACGGTCGGAGAGCTGGGCCTCCAGCTGCAGCACGAACTTGTCGACCACCCGCCCGACCACTTCCGGTGCCAGGGTCGCGAAGGGAATGATCGCGTCCAGACGGTTGCGGAACTCCGGCGTGAACAGCTTCTTGATCGCCTCCGAGTCCTCATCGGAACGCATGCCGCGGTTGAAACCGATGGCATGTTTCTGCATTTCCGCCGCGCCGGCATTGGTGGTCATGATCAGCACGACATTGCGGAAATCGATCTTCTTGCCGTTGTGGTCGGTCAGCTTGCCGTGGTCCATGACCTGCAGCAGCAGGTTGAAGACATCCGGATGCGCCTTCTCGATCTCGTCGAGCAGCAGCACGCAGTGCGGATGCTGGTCCACGCCATCGGTCAGCATGCCACCCTGGTCAAAACCGACATA
>CAXBNO010000598.1:0-2290 GCA_963976775.1 uncultured Kordiimonadales bacterium | reverse complement strand
CTCCACGGAGAAACGGTGCCGGGTAACGCCCGGCGGGGGCGACCCCAGGGAAAGTGCCACAGAGAACAGACCGCCCGTGGCAACACGGGCAAGGGTGAAACGGTGCGGTAAGAGCGCACCGCGGCGGCGGTAACGTCGCTGGCAGGGTAAACCCCACCGGGAGCAAGACCGAATAGGGATGGCTGGTTGTCATGCCGCAAGGCAGAGGCAGCAGGGCGCTCCGGCCCGCCGTCCGGGTTGGTTGCACGAGGCATCCGGCGACGGGTGTCCCAGATGAATGGTCATCCAGTTCCCGGCAACGGGAACGGACAGAACCCGGCTTACAGGCCACCTGGCGTCTTTCTTCTTGCTGAACGAAATTTTCGACGCCGCTCTCGGCCCGGAGTTGAACCGGGTTGCAGTGACGGCTTCCGCGCTTGCTCACCAACGTCCGCGCGGCACACTGGATACCCGTGTCAAGCACGGGCACGACGTCGGTGGGGTGGCGGCGGTTGGTTCAATCCGGATCGGACCCCGGCACGACGTCGGTGGGGTGGGGGAGTTCAGCGAGACCGATCCACACTCCCTCACGCCGCTCGCGGACTTGATCCGCGAGCCCAGCCCCCGGCACTGCATCGAACCGGATTGCGCGGATCTGCAACCGCGCCTGCTCACCACCGTCCGCGCGGCACTCTGGGTACCCGCGTCAAGCACGGGCACGGCGTCTGTGGGGTGGTGACGGTTGGGTTATCCGGGTCAGGCGGGTTCCATCCCGCGCCACCCCCAAGACCACGCCGCTCGCGGACTTGATCCGCGAGTCCAGCTCTCGGAACTGCATTGAACCGGATTGCGCTGATCTGCAACCCGGGCCGCTCACGACCGTCTGTCGGGTGCAGCCGCGGCCTCAGTCCTGACCGCCCGGTACGATGGCGAGGCTGCCGGAGGGGCGGCGGCTGACGGTGGCGCCGGGGCCGACGACGACAGTGGTAAAGGAGTTCTCCACGATCACGGGACCCGCCACCGGCTCATCGACCTTCAGCGAATCGAAGCTGCGGATCGCGGTGTCCAGCCAGCCGCCTGCGCCGAACCAGGCCTTGCGGCTGGGCTGTTCGCCGGTTCCCGCCGCCGTGTCGGACAGGCTGGCGATGCCGCCTTCGCGCAGGGTGCAGCTTACACGGGCTGACCAGCCGATGACCTCGATCTCCGATTCCGCGTCCTTGATGGCGAAGACTTCCTCGTGCGCGGCATGGAAGTCCTCCACCAGTTGCCGCACATCAGCCTCAGACCCGAAGCTGTCAACACGCAGCGGTACCTCGATCTCCCAGACCTGGTGCGGATAGCGCGCCTCGGCCATGTAGGTGATCTCCGTGCGGACGGCACCGGCACCCGGTCCGGCGGCGAAGGCTTCACAACGGGCCTTCAGATCCGCCAGTACCGCATTGACGCCGTCGCGGTCGAAGTCGGCGGAGGTGGTGAACAGGGTGGCCCGCGCGTCCGCCATCAGGTCTGACATCAGCGCGCCGCCCGCCGAGAGGGCGGCACCCACGTCCGGAATCAGCACCATGGGACAGCCGAGACGGGCGCCGATCCGTTCCGAGTTCAGGCCCGCCGCACCGCCGCCGCCGATCAGCACGGCCTTGGCGGGGTCAATGCCCTGGTTGATGGTGATGTCCATGATCGCCTGCACCATGTTCTCCGTGGCGATGCGGACAATGGCCAGCGCCGCATCCTCCACCGACAGGTTCAGCCGTCCCGAGAGGCGGCTTTCGATGGCGGTGCGGGCGGCGGCGGCATCCAGCTTCATGCTGCCGCCCAGGAAGAAGTCGGGATCGACGTAACCCAGCACGACACAGGCGTCGGTCAGCGTCGGTTCGGTGCCGCCATGGCCATAGGCGGCGGGTCCCGGCACGGCGGAGGCCGACTGTGGCCCCACATGCAGCAGGCCACCGTCATCGACCCAGGCGATGGAGCCGCCGCCCGCCCCGATGGAGCGCACATCGACGGAGGGGAAGCCGGTCATGTGGCCCCGGTACTCGCCGCCGACCCAGGTCTCCCGCGTCCACGGAATTCGCCCCCGGCGCACCAGGCTGAGGTCATAGGTGGTGCCGCCGGTATCGGCGACGATGGCGGTCTCCGCCTGCGCATCCACGTCGGTGAAGTGCCGCCCCGCGACCGGGGCCATGGACGGCCCGGAATTGATCAGATGCACCGGGGTCTCCGCCGCATCCGCCGCGTCGATGACGCCGGCGCCGCTGGTGACGATCAGTACCCGGCCGTCGAATCCGGCCTCCTTCAGCCGCTGCGACAGGTT
>CAXBNO010000597.1:0-2308 GCA_963976775.1 uncultured Kordiimonadales bacterium | reverse complement strand
CAGCTCGCTCTCGTCAGGCTGCTGCTCCGCGACCTCGACAACCCCGCGCACGGCAAGCAACGCCGCTATATCCACCGGTGCGCCATCGGAGAGCCTGACTGCTTCCTGATGCAATGACTGCAACCAGTCACGATTGATCGTCAGGTTGCCTTCCGCCGGCCTGTCGTGATCGACATGCAGGGAAATGCTGACATTGCCGCGGGACAGTTGCGCCTGCGCCTTGCGCTTCAGATCGGAGTCGGGCGTGTCGAAGGCGGAAGGCAGCCTGTAGCGCACATCCAGCCCCTTGCCGTTGACCGAGCGCGCTTCCCATACCCACTTCCAGGTGTCGGCAACGCCTTCACGGCGGGCGAAGCCGGTCATGCTGGTGATGGCCATGTCGGTTTCCTTCGAATCGCAGGTCGGTGTTCAGGGAGTCTTTCCTGCACCATGCAGCTCCGCAAGCGGCAGGGAGCCCTGTTCGACGATCCGCGCAGCCGGGAACCACAGACTGACCGACGTTCCCTTGCCCTCATGGCTGACGATCTCCAGTGATCCGTCGTGCAGTTCGATCAGGGAGTTGACGATGGGCAGACCCAGGCCGGTTCCCTTTTCCTCCGCCACCATCTGGTTGGCGATCTGACCGAACGGCCTCAGCACCGTTTCCAGATCCTTCGTGGCGATTCCTATGCCGTCATCGTGCACGATGATCCCGACGCGGTCCCGCTCCCGACTGCCCTGGATGGTCACGCTGCCGCCCGCCTGATTGAACTTCAGCCCGTTGGAAACCAGATTCACCAGCATCTGCTTGACCAGGCGCGGATCGACCTGCATCAGCGGCAGTGCCTCCAGGTCCCGGACGTTGATGGCCACCTCTGCCTTGTTCGAGATCGGCTGCATCAGTTCGACAACGTCCACCACGATATCCGCCAGTGCGACAGGGACTTCCTGCAGCACCACCGCACCGGCCTCTACCTTGGCGAGGTCCAGCAGATCATTGATCAGGTTGAGCAGATGGCGGCCACTGGAAAGGATATCATCCGCATATCCCAGATAGCGTTCATTGCCGAGCGGCCCGAATATCTGCGTCTTGAATATCTCCGAGAAACCGATGATGGCATTCAACGGTGTCCGAAGTTCATGGCTCATCTTGGCAAGGAACTGCGATTTCGCCTGATTGGCCCGTTCGGCCTCTTCCTTGGCGGCGATCAGTTCCCGCTGGACTCGCAACCGGCTGGTGATGTCGCGGACAGTGCCCTGGTAGTAAAGCGTCTCGCCATGCGCATCCCGGACCACGAATGCATTCTCCGAGATCCAGATGCGTTCCCGATTGTGATGGCGATAGACTTCGGAGACAAAATCCGTCACGCGCCCGTCACGTTCCATCAGTTCGATGAATTCGTCGCGACGCCCCGGTTCCACATACCATTCGGCGGAAATGTCACGCACGGCCGCCAGCATCTCTGCCTCGTTGTCATAGCCGTTCAGTGCGACCAGTGCCGGATTGGCCCGCAGTTGCCTGCCATCCGGGGTGGAGCGATAGATGCCTTCCGTCGCGTGCTCGAAGATATTGCGGTATTCGTCCTCCGCCCGCATCCGTTCGTCAACATCGATGATCGCGACCTGCAGCGCGGGCTCTCCCTCCCAATCGATGACCGAGACAAACTGCTCGCCCCAGAAGATGGAACCATCGGCACGCATGAACCGGACCTCGAACCGGTTCGGATGTTCACCGCCCCTGACGCGCGAGTCGGCGATCGACATGATCCGTTCCCTGTCGTCCGGCGCAATCAGCTTGCTGATATCGTCCAATGCAAGTGTTGCCTCCACGGACGGCAACCGGAACAGTTCCACGAACGCTGGATTGGCGAACAGGATGCGATGATCGCGATGAATGATGATGCCCTGGATCGACCCCTCGACGAGCTGTCGCAACTGGTGCTCGCTCTGTTTCAGGCGGCGTTCAGCCAGCACCCGCTTCTCGATCACATCTTCCAGTTCCGCCTTGGCCAGCGCCAGGGAGGCTGTGCGTGCCCGGACCCGCTCTTCCAGATGATCGCGGGAGTGGCGTAATTCATCCTCGCGCGCCCGCTGTCCCGTGATGTCCGTCCAGATCGTCAGCATTGCCCCTTCCGGCGTGCTCTGCTCCCGAATCTGGAACCAGCGTTCACCAATCTTCTGCTGAAAGACGCTCGCTGATGAATCAATTTCCGGGTCAATGCGCGACCGCATTGCTTCCCGGGTATTGCTGACCGGGGTCGTGTTCAGGGGGGAGCGGTAGATCGCGGCCACCCTGTCCAGCGGCATTCCATGCACCAGGCGGATTTCG
>CAXBNO010000596.1:0-2308 GCA_963976775.1 uncultured Kordiimonadales bacterium | reverse complement strand
GAGCGACAGTTCCCGGTTTGGCAGCAATGCACCCATGCCGAGCTGGGTATAGCTGGGCAGTGCGCCGATCATCGGCTTCAGATCCGCGTCAAATCGGTTCAGGGCGCGGATCCGGCGCAGGCATTCTTCCGCCACTTCGAACCGGAGTGCGTCCGAGATCACGACCGCCACCTTCTGGTCCTTGCGACGGAACTCGGCGGCCTGTTCGCGATAGAAGGTTCTCTGCTGCGGATAGTCCGGGACTGCCCAGTCCGTCATGCCGGACACCTGGTCCTGCCAGGCATCATTCAACTTCAGCACGAAGCTGTTGGTATAGCGGTTCTCGACTGCGTCACGCAGCTCCACCAGCAGCGCGGCATGCCCGCTCTTCTGCATGTGGTAGATGAACTTGCGGTAGAGCTGGTCGAGCCTGAACCAGCTCGCCACATAGCGTTTCACGCCTTCAGCCGGGCTGGTCATGCCCAGATTGGCCTCGGCCAGCGCCTGCTGGAACTCGGTGGCAAAGCCGATTGCCTGATAGATGTCCTCATAGGTCGCATACCAGTGACTCTGGCGACGTTCCCGAACCCATTTCAGCACATCGGACGCACTGACGGTCTGCGTCGACATCGCGTGGACCAGCTGGCGAATGATATGCTGGTCGATCACTTCGAAATGATCAACGGCCATCAGGGTCCGGAAATCCCGCACGGAGACCTCGTCGGGGATATTCAGCAGGACCTGGTAGCGACCGGCCAGCGTCTCGAAGGCCGCCCCCCAATGCCGGCTGTTCTTCCAGCGCCGGAACACCAGCAGCGCCTCGGCATTCAGCTTGCCTTCCTGGCCCACGGACCAAGCATAGGCCGACTGGAACAGGACAATGGCGAAGTCCTCGAAATCCGGCTCATCCGACTGATAGCCATAGGCATTGGCGATGTGTTTCCACAACACCCCGGTCAGTCCAGCGCGCTCGACAAGGCGCAGCGCTTCATGACGACCGTCCGCCAGTTCCCCCAGCAGAGCCTCGATCACCGTATCCAGCCCACCCTCGGCCCCGGCGCAGACGGCAAGCATCCGCAGTCGGACCTGCGTCACGGTATCCGATGCCTGCAGGAGCTGCTGCAACCTGGCGACGCGGGACCCGGCACGGTAGAATTCCGGATGATCACGCACCACCGCTTCGAACTGTGGTGGCAGGCCCAGCTCGCTCAGCCACATCCCGGCCTGATCTGCCTTGAACACCACCGTGGCCAGTTGCAGATCCAGCAGCCAGTTCGCCGTGTCGGGCGGGGCAGCATCTTCCCTGTAGACGAGGAACTTCTGTTCCGGTTCCTGCCGCAGCATCCGGTGTTTCAGCCCGAACTCGTTGTTGGCAATCTCGACCTTGGTCACGCCAGCCAAGGCCACGGCGTCGAACGCGTCGCGCATGTCGCGGGCAGTGTCGTACCAGAAAACGATCCGGTGATCGTCGAACAGCCGCGCCAGGCCGGCAGTGATGGGGTCATTCATCCCTTGCCTCCAGCCCCTTGACCGGCTTCAGCGCAGCGCCGAACTTCGGATAGTTCGCCTTCACACCGTCATCCAGATCGATCCCGATCCTGGACTGCGCCAGCGGGAAGACCACTTCGCGCTCCCACTCGTTCAGCTCGTCGATCTGCCTGGCGATCACGGCCATGTCCTTCAGCGCCCTGGTGCGCTGACCCTGGCTGGCACTCGGGTCATCTGACAGCTTCTCAAGCCGCCCGCGCTCCCCTTCCAGCTTGCTGATGAACTCGCGCAGATAGTCGTTGAGCAGCACCGACACGGTGTCAGGCCGGTAGCGGTGCATGTAGATCAACGCGCTGAACGTGCCCTTGGGGCTGGAGAACATCCAGTAGATCGGGCGTTTCCTGTAGCGCTTCACGTGGTCGGCGTAAAAATCCCTGGTGAAATACTTGCGGATGTCCTTGCCAAGCGCCTCCTCGATGTAGCGCAGGTTCTCCTGGAAATGCGCCTCGCCGAAGGTCACGCGCAGGAACAGGCGGAAGCGTTCGGTGATGTCGTCGGGGAACCAGTCACCGTCAAGCACGGGGATGACGTTGTCTTCGTCTGGCATGAAAGACAAGTGGCCAGTGGCCAGTGTTGAGTGGCCAGCTTTGGCACTGGCCACTGGCCCCTCGCCACTCGTCACTTTTTCGATGTGGCCAGTCTTGCCATCAGGGCCGGGAGCATCTTGCTGACCTCCTGATGCGGCGAGAGGAGCTTTTCCAGATGCACCGGTTCCAGATAACCCAGCCGCTGCGCGATCAGCAGTTGCGTTTCCACCTCCGCCAGCGATCCCCTCGCGACC
>CAXBNO010000595.1:0-2308 GCA_963976775.1 uncultured Kordiimonadales bacterium | reverse complement strand
CCCTTTTCCTTCTTCAGCTCCTCCCCCGCCTCCGTCGCGACCCGCCAGTCGGCCACGGCGGCGGCACAGACGGCGATGTCGGCAGGCAGGGCCGCCTCGCAGGCGTCCAGCATCTGCCGCGCGGTCTCGATACGGCGAACCTCGACACCCGCCGGATCGGGCTGGCTGGTGGGGCCGCTGACCAGCACCGTCTCCGCCCCCGCGCGGGCCAGAGCCGCAGCAATGGCATGGCCCTGCTTGCCCGACGACCGGTTGGCGATGTAGCGGACGGGGTCGATGGGTTCATGCGTCGGGCCGGAGGTGACCAGCGCGCGCAGGCCCTGCAGCGGGCGCGGTCCGAAATGCGCCTCCAGCGCCGCAACGATCTCCAGCGGTTCCGCCATGCGGCCCGGTCCGAACTCGCCACAGGCCATGTTGCCCTCGTTCGGACCGACGACAAGCACGCCATCACCCTGCAGGACAGCCAGATTGCGCTGCGTCGCCGGATGCAGCCACATGCGCACGTTCATCGCCGGGGCCAGCATCACCGGCTTGTCGGTGGCCAGCAGCAGCGTCGCCGCCAGATCGGGTGCCATCCCGGCGGCCATGCGGCCCATCAGGTTCGCGGTCGCCGGGGCTACGAGAACAATGTCGGCCTGCCGCGAAAGCTGGATGTGCCCCATCTCCGATTCATCGGTCAGATCGAACAGGTCCGTGAAGACCCGGTCCTCCGACAGCGACGACAGCGCCAGCGGGGTGGTGAATTCGTGGCCTGCCTGCGTCAGCACGCAACGCACGGCAGCCCCCCGTTCCCGCAGCCGCCGGATCAGATCCGGCGCCTTCACGGCGGCAATGCCGCCGCCGACGATCAGCAGGACGCGGCGACCGGCAAGCGGCGAGGCAGCATTCGGGACCGTCATGGGCAAATGTCCAATTCACGAAATACGCGTGTGGATCGCATATAAACCCGAATGTGGCATACCGGCAACCGGAAGCAGTCACGCGCCGCAGCACCGACGGCGCAGCGGACGGATTGACGACCATCAACAAGTGCTTGGCAGACCGAAGCTTCGTTTGACAGGACTGCGCCGCAACCGCAAACTGATCTCCTGAGCGGTCGGGGGGCCGGAAACATCATCTGATTCCCGCCGATCGCCCTGAGGATTGGGGGATGGCACGGCACGTTCGAGGGTTGGGCGGCGCGCCATCATTTTCCCACGTGGTCTCCCTTGGGCATGCACTGTCCGGAGCCCGTGGCAGGCAAGCAGGGGGTCAGACATGGCGAACACGAATCGCCCGTTGTCACCGCATCTACAGGTCTATCGTCCCCAGCTCACGTCCATGCTGTCGATCCTGCATCGCGGTACGGGTGTTGCGCTGGCCGGTGGCCTCATCCTGATGCTTTGGTGGCTGGTCGCATTGGCGAGCGGGCCGGAATATTACGATTATGTCATGGGGATCGCGGGCAGCATCATCGGTCGGCTGGTCATGCTGGGCTTCACCTGGGCGCTGTTCTTCCACCTCTGCAACGGCCTGCGGCATCTCTACTGGGATGCGGGCTGGGGCTTCGAGATCGCGTCCGTCTATCGCAGTGGCTACATGGTGGTGATCGGGGCAACCGTCCTGACCGTACTGGCATGGATTGCCGCTTATGGATGGGGAGGCTGATCATGCAGAAGTCACGTCTCAATACACCGCTGAAGAACGTCCGTGGCCTGGGTTCGGCCCGCGACGGGACCGAACACTGGTGGATGCAGCGGGTAACGGCGATCGCGCTGTTGCCGCTGATCTTTGCCTTCGCCGTACTGGCGATCCGCCTGACCACGGCTGACTACCTGACGGCCGATGGCGTCGTCGGCCACCCGGTGGTCGCCGGTGTGCTGCTGCTGCTGGTCGTCGCCGTCTTCTGGCACCTGAAGCTGGGTCTGCAGGTGGTGATCGAGGATTATGTGCACGGCCATGCGCCGAAGCTGTTCCTCATGTTCGTCAACACGTTCGGCTGCTGGATCGGTGCCCTGATCTGCGCGCTTGCCGTCCTCAAGATTGCCTTCGGGGGTTGAGCACGATGTCAGATGCTTACGAGATTACAGAGCACAAGTTCGATGTGGTGGTGGTCGGTGCCGGCGGTGCCGGACTGCGCGCCGCCATGGGCTGTGCGGAGGCGGGGCTGAACACGGCCTGCGTCACCAAGGTGTTCCCGACGCGGTCGCACACGGTCGCGGCGCAGGGCGGCATCTCCGCCTCGCTGGGCAACATGGGCCCCGACAACTGGCGCTGGCACATGTACGACACCGTCAAGGGGTCGGACTGGCTGGGTGACCAGGACGCC
>CAXBNO010000594.1:0-2319 GCA_963976775.1 uncultured Kordiimonadales bacterium | reverse complement strand
CCGCGCCAGTGATTGGACTCAGACGCTACGCGTTCCGGAAACGTACCGGAGAGTATCGCAGCGACAGGGCCGCGGCTACCACGCACGTCAATCGGTGGTGCCTTGAGGTATGACCGCCCCGCACAGCCAGTACAGCAAACAGCAGGTCGTCCGAACCGTGAACCGAAGCGAAATTCCTGATCTGAGCCTGGTTGGGCAGATGTCGGGTCCGCCATACGATCCGGCCACCGAGAACGACGCCGGGGCAAACTGTCAATTGCTGCGAATTCTCCAGGCGGATGAACCGCACCTACAGCCTGTTGTGCCGTCCGCCGCCGGTGGGGAAGGCCTGGGCGTAGCCGATGCCGAGGATGGTGGCGTACATGATGGCCACTGCCGGAATCTGCAGGCTGAAATCGACGAGGGAGTGCAGTGCGACGAGGGCAGTGGCGGCGAATCCTATCGCCGGGTAGGACGCGTCCTGCTTGCGTTTTCGCATGCCGGCCAGGCTCGACAGGGCGATTCCGCCGATCACGACAACAACCAGGATCAGGGCCGGGATGCCCGCGTCGGCGGCGAATTCCAGATAGCTGTTGTGGGCCTTGGAAATGGAATAGACACCACCGAAGTCAGCGTTCTTGTAGCGCTGGAAATAGCTTTCGAAGGCGCCCGCGCCATGGCCCGTCAGCGGCTCGTCGGCGATGGCGCTGATGGTGCGCTGGAACAGCCAGGTGCGACCGCCGAGTTCGCCGGCCTCCGCCTTGTCGACCTTGCGTTCGAAGGTGCCGGTGCCGGCGGCAAACAGCAGCACCGAGGCGGCGAGCACGGCACCGCCCGCGATCATTCCCCAGCCCGGAATGCGCCGCCAGCGCCACAGGTGCGCCACCATCACGGTTGCCATGCCCACGCCTGTGGAGAACAGTCCTGCCCGGGAATGGGTCAGGACCAGGGCGACGCCGATGACTGCTACCGCTATCAGGATCAGGCCGGCACCAACGCGCGACAGGTCGGTGCGGCGCTTGCGGATGATCGGTTCCTCCTCGTCCCGGCGCAGGACGCGCAGGGCCATGCCCAGCCCTGTCACCATCGACAGGCCCGCGAAGGTGGCGAAGCTGTTGCGATTGACGAAGGTGGAGGTCAGGGCGTCAAGATAGGCCCACTTCTCGAACCAGAGAATGCTGTCGGTGCCAAGCATCTCGTTGGCGAGGCCGTAGAGCGCGTAGAACAGGCCCACCAGCAACACACCGAGACTGAGGGCATGGGCATTGTCGCTGTCCCGCCCGGTCTGCACGGCCAGCCAGAAGATGCCGCCATAGGCCATCATCCTCATGGCTGAGGTGCCGGTATCGAAAGGGGCGACGGAGATTGCCCCGCGGGTCGGCTCCCCCAGCCCGGCGGCCAGGTCCCAGAGGGGATGCCAGAGGAACTGGGGTCCGGATGCCTGGAACAGCAACCAGGCAATCACCACCCCCCAGAGCAGCGCGGGCCAGAGCGCGTCGCGCCCCTGCAGGCGGAACAGGGTCGGGCGGACTGAGGCCAGCAGTCCCCAGGCGATGACCAGGCCGCCGACAGCCAGTGCCACCAGGCTCCAGCTTGCCGGACGGTTGCTGCCCAGCGGCAGGGGCGCCAGCGCCAAGATCAGCAGCAGACTGAACAGCATGAACCTGTCGATCAGGATCGTGATCATCCTGCCGGGTTCCCCGGGGGCTGGCTGTCAGTAGGCATTCTGGTTCACGAAACCCACGAACAGGGTACGCACCAGGATCTTCAGGTCCAGCCACAGGGACCAGTTGTCGATGTAATAGAGGTCGTACTGGACACGCATTTCCATCTTGTCCGGAGTATCGGTCTCGCCCCGCAAGCCGTGGACCTGGGCCCAGCCGGTGATGCCGGGCTTCACCTTGTGGCGGCCCAGGTACTGATCGATGATGCCGGCATATTCCTCGTTGTGGGCGACCGCATGGGGGCGGGGGCCGACCAGCGACATGTCGCCCTGCAGCACATTGAACAGCTGCGGCAGTTCGTCGAGGCTGCTCTTGCGCAGAAAGGCCCCGATACGGGTGATGCGCGGGTCTCCCCTTGTTGCCTGCCTGCCGCCGCGCGCGTCGCCGGCGTCGTTGCGCATGCTGCGGAACTTGTAGACCGTGAAGACATTGTTGTTGAAGCCATAGCGCTGCTGTCGGAACAGCGCCGGTCCGGGGCTGTCGAGCCGGATCAGGATCGCGATCAGCAACAGGATCGGCGAGATCATGATCAGGATCAGCAGGGCCAGTGTCCGATCCTCGATGGCCTTGACGATGTAGCTCCAGCCGGACAGCGGTCGTTCCTGCACGACGGTCA
>CAXBNO010000593.1:0-2320 GCA_963976775.1 uncultured Kordiimonadales bacterium | reverse complement strand
TGAACCGAATCCGCGCAACGCGCCCGCGCTGACCGGTACGTCACTGCAGCCCGAGACGACGAACGGCGATGTCACGAATGGTACCGCGTTGCCGATTCCGGAACGTCGGGCCGTCGGTTCGAAGGCGACCGACGGGGTTTACTGAATGGCGGGCCCGGTGGGCTGCGAGGCTCAGGGCGGGCTCTACGGGTCACCTATTCGTCGCGGTATGACTTCTCGCGACGTTCATGACGCTCCTGCGCCTCCAGCGACAGGGTGGCGATGGGACGGGCCTCCAGCCGTTTCAGGCTGATGGGTTCGCCGGTGTCGTCACAATATCCGTAGGTATCATTCTCGATCCGCAGCAGTGCTGCGTCGATCTTCGAGATCAGCTTGCGCTGGCGATCACGGGTTCTGAGTTCCAGTGACCGGTCGGACTCGGTCGATGCCCGGTCATTCAGATCGGAGACAGGCTGTGTCTCCGACTGCAGTGTCCGGATTGTTTCCTGCGAGTCCTTCAGGATGTCATCCCGCCAGCGAAGGAGCTTCTTGCGGAAGTACTCCCTCTGAACCGGATTCATGAACGGTTCCTGCGGGCTCGGTCGGTAATTGTCGGGTATCTGGATCCCCATATCCGTCCTCAACTGCTGAACTGGCCGAAGCGGGCGCAATATAGGGGCCAGTGACATTCCGCCACAAGCCCCTTTTCATATGTCAGTCAGATGACGGGGATTTCGGGCAACAAGCTGATCTAGCGGCGCAATTTGGCGAGCTCGACCGCTACGCGCAGATCGATGGCGTCCAGCATCTCTGCGGCTTGCGGGTCATTCTCCTGCTCGCGCTGGCTGGCGAGCCGTTCCGACAGCCGGTTCAGCACGCCCGATGACAGGCGGCCTTCCAGCAATCCCAGACGCAGTTCATCCAGCTGATCCAGCATGTCGCCGGCGCGATTCGCATTGTGTCGGCGCCGCCGGTCAGGGGCGTCGTCCACCTGCGCCATGACCACGGCGCCGGGCGCGGTCGCACCGGACAGGCCGGTCATGGCCGCCGTCTCCGAACTGCCGCCCGCAGTCTGCGGCACCTGAAAGGTTTCCGTGCCTGTCGATCCCCGACGCGGGGTGCGCCCGACCGAAGAGGGGCCTGTGGGGCTCTTGCGCTCGATCTTCATGGGATGGTCCTGATCCGGTTCATGGATCGCACTCTGCGCGATCAGGGTAAACAAAGTCTTGCGACCGGCAATAGCTGCCCACCTGACCCGGCAGAATTGGCCATCAGACAGGTCTGCCCCAGCCCAACTCACTGAAAACAAACACATCGAAACTGGCATGATGCTCGCGTTCAGGAACTCACCTGCAGAATGTGAGGAATGAAACAGATGCCCCTTCGACACACGGTCCTGCGCCTGCTGATCCTGGTGATCGCCGCAAGTGTCCTGATGGTTCCGGCCAATGCCGCCAATGTGCGGCTGAAGGATGTCGTGGAGTTCGAGGGGATTCGCGACAACCCGCTTGTCGGCTACGGCCTTGTTGTCGGTCTGCAGGGAACGGGTGACACGCTGGGCAACTCCCCGTTCACGCAGCAGAGCCTGGAAGCGATGCTGGAGCGGCTGGGCGTCAATACCCGCGATCAGAACATCAATACGGAGAACGTCGCGGCGGTCATGGTCACTGCCGACCTTCCCGCCTTCGCCCGTCAGGGCTCCCGAATCGATGTCGTGGTCAATTCGCTGGGCGATGCGGAAAGCCTGCTGGGCGGTACGCTGCTGGTCACGCCGCTGCTCGGCGCGGACGGCGAGGTCTATGCGGTATCGCAGGGGCCGATCGTGGTTGGCGGCTTCACCGCGACGGGCAATGCCCAGACCATCACCAAGAACATTCCGACTGTCGGGCGCATTTCCAGCGGTGGCATCGTGGAGCGGGAGACCGGCTTCGAACTGGTGCAGATGCAGCAGATGCGCCTCAGCCTGCGCAACCCCGACCTGACCACGGCGCTGCGCGTCGAGCAGGCCATCAATGCCAAGCTGGGCCAGCGGCAGGCAAAGGCGATCGACCCGACCACGATCGTTCTGGGCATCCGTCAGGATCAGCGGGCCAACATGGTTGGTCTGCTGGCCGAGATCGAACAGGTGCGCATCGAGACCGATACCACCGCCAAGATCGTCATCGACGAAAAGGCCGGGGTGATCGTCATGGGCAAGGACGTGCGTGTCGACGAAGTCGCCATCGCCCAGGGCAACCTGACCGTCTCCGTTACCGAGGCACCTCAGGTCAGCCAGCCGAATGCCTTCTCCACGCAGGGCGAGACGGAGACCGTCGACCGGACCTCCATCACCATCGACGAG
>CAXBNO010000592.1:0-2340 GCA_963976775.1 uncultured Kordiimonadales bacterium | reverse complement strand
CAGGGAGATGGAACAACCGGACAGGTCTGTCACGGTGTATGGTGGCGAAGCCAGTGCTGATAGATCTTGTCCTAATATCCGCTTGGAATCTCGATCAGACGCTCTCCTGGAAGTCACTACAAGCAGCACTATCGGGCGAAACGCCGGTCCGACGATCACTACAGTTCCATCGGAATTTCAGTGGACAACTCGAGGGCCACAATTCCTGGAGGCCGTCTTCCATGAGCGGCGACGCGAATTAAAAGATCCGGGTCAGTTGCGACCTGTGAGTAAATAATTCAGCATGCTATTCATAGCGATTGTGAAACGCATATTCAATGAAGTCATGTCCCCGATAGTCTTGTTCGGTACAGTTGAAGCGATCTATGAAATAGCCTTATTCATCGTCGAAAATGTGAACTATTTTTACAATTATATTTGGTATGAATTCAATGCGCACATGGCCGAAGTCATGGCGACATCGGTCACTTGGCGCGAATGGGAAGTGGTCCCTGAACATTCTGTCTGGATCGGAATCGGCGCATACATATTCCTCAGGACGGCAACACTTATCCCGATCGATGTTTGGGCGTGGCTGGCAAAAAAGCACCCTAGGGACACAACGTTTGATGTCTAACCGCCCTCACCTGATCCCCGCCTTCCGCAACTTCGCCCGGACCTCGGCGCGGGTCTCATGCCTCGGCAGCCCCGGGGTCAGATCCGGCTCAACCGCCATCGCGCACCGAAGGATTTTCGGGTGCGGTCGGCTTGGCCACGAATAGACAACCTGCAGCGCTTTCACGATGCATGGCTCCTGGTCCGGTGCCTGCACCATCGCATGCGCAGGATTGATGTGGTGCAGCCTCACCAGTGAAAGGTGTGGCTGAAAGTCTGTACTGATCAGCAATGCCTGCATCATCAGCAATGCCTGCATCAGGAAATCCCCTTTGTACGGTAAAGGGCTCGTATTCGGACTGACGGCACAGGTTCGCCAGCATGTGCCGCACGCGCTGAAAACGGCGGGGCAATCGGCACGATGAACCGGATGGCAGCACCCGCCAGATAACCCGGTTTGAACACCACGAAGCTCACTGACATCCAGAGTACGTTCTCCCGAACCCCTCCGCGATTAATATCTCGGAGAGGGTCGCGAAATGCTTCAGAAGTGATGCTCTCCAGGCGGACAAGGTCACCGCCCCATTGTCTTGATCGCATCAGCCGGGAAAGTCAGGGCAGTCGATCATGCAATTTGTACCGTTCCGCCAGCCACTGCATGGCAACGTGCTCGGCCTCCATGATCGCTAGGCGCTTGCGGTTGTATGTCGAGCGCCACATCCCGCGTGGCCTGGGTGCAACCAGTTGCTGCGTGCCTGGCTTGCCTCCCAGTTCCTCACGAAGACGGTTGGCACGCCTGAGTGAGCGATCCCAACGGTCGTTTCTCTGACTGGCGTAGTAGAGGTCGTGACACTGGCGGCAGCGAAACAGCCCATCCCGCAGGTAGAGTCGCAGTCGATGCGTCTGACAATTGTCTCCCGGGCAGACAAGGAAGGCGCGGGAGCCGCCGAGGTGACACCTGCTCCGGGCAATTGCGATACGCTGGCGGGCGACAGGTGCTGGTGATGAACCCGAGGCCTGCCTAACCGACAAGCCGTCCACATCTGCGACGCACTCGAAGCTGACGATCGGTCGCCCCGTGATCGAGATGGTGGTGACAGACCTCTTGCCTGGATCCAGGGTGCCATCTTTCCGCATTTCGTCGATATCGATTTCGACACTGTCTTCCACGCTTGCGCGAGGTCGAGTGGATACGCGACCCGATCCGATACCACCCATGAACTGACTCCTGCAGATTCTTCGAAATCCACTGCCGATTCTGCCCCTTCAGTGGCTCCAGGTCCATGTTCTGCAGGGACCCGGTTCATCCCGAACAAGCCAGAAAAGGGCACCCAAGAGTCCCTTGGCGGATATTGCGTCCGCACCCTGCAACACAGTCCCTTGCCAGCCACTGGCGAGTCTCTCTGTCGTCCATTCCCGGCACCTCCGGGCAACGGTCAGCACGTACTGGAGATTGGGATCGCAGTAACTGATCGCGTCCGCTTGCCGGGCCGTCATGTCAGCCATGTCGGCATTCATCCTTCGCCAACGCGGAGGTTTTCTGTTTCAATCTCAACGTGTGGTGTCGCGATGCTGGCTACTGGGGGAGCGAAAGCCTGTGGGGACGAGTTTCTTTGACCGACCGATTCTGAACTCGCCCTATGAGGAACCGACGCTGCATCATGCGCTGGATGAAAAGGGCCAGCCGACCGAGGATCAACCGATACGGGGTCGCCGGAAGTCGGACCTGACGACGCCCATAGTGCC
>CAXBNO010000591.1:0-2343 GCA_963976775.1 uncultured Kordiimonadales bacterium | reverse complement strand
AGGCATCGGCGCGGCTTGGTGAGGAGATCGACCCCGCACTCTGGGAGGTCGTGCGCGGCAATCTGGAACGGCTGGAAGACGTCCGCGACTGGCAGGCGGTTGTCAATCAGCCGCTCGAACCGGTACTGGAGAATCCGGACCTGACGGCGCGCGCCGCCGACCTGCTGCCGACGGAACCCCTGGACGGCGAAAGCTGGGGCACCTGGACGAAAGCTGTCCGGGCCGAAACCGGGGCGAAGGGACGCGACCTGTTCCGACCCTTGCGCCTCGCCCTCACCGCACGTGAACACGGACCGGAGATGAAGGCACTGCTGCCCCTGATCGGGCGGGAACGGGCAGCGCGGCGGCTGCGGGGCGAGACGGCCTGACCTTCATCGGTCACAGTCGGAGCCGTCATAGTCAAAGGAGATGGCAATGCTGCCATCAGGGTCGTGAATGGCGACACTGACCCCGACACCCTGCGAGAGAAGGCCACTGATGCCCGGCAACCTGCAGAAGACGCCTGTGTAATAGTGTGCATCCGATTTCCGGTGAACGAACCAGTCGGACGTGTCCAGGTGGATCAAGAGGTCTGTGCCGTTGACGACGACTTCGGAGAAGGTGAAGACGTCGTTGAGGGTATAGGGTGCATCGACCGCGACCACGAATTGATCAAGCTCGGCCGAGAGCCGTTCCTGCCGTGCCTGCTTCTCCGCCTCCGCGGCCGCGCGCGCCTGCTGCTCCGCGATCCTGCCAGCCTCGATGGCCATTAGTTTCATCTGTTTCTCATGCCAGATGCTGCCCGCGATACAGAGTACCGTCAGCACGGCGATCAGACGAAGCCCGTTCGCCCCGGTGGCCTGCCGGTGAAACCACCCCGTGTCCGAAGCACTCGATGACCGAGGGGGCGCGATCAGCAGCCATAGATTCAGCAGCGGCACGTTGAGCAGAAAGCCCGCCCCGGTGCGCCCGCAGGCGTCCCTGCTCCGCGCCGCCGCTGCAGCACCCAGCAATGCAAGAGTCAACAGCACACCGCCAAACCGCAGGGCCACGAACCGGCCAACATTCCCGTCCACACTGTCCAGGGACCGCAGCAGGCCGATGGCCAGAACAATTTCGGTCAGAAAGAGCAGGGCAAGAAGGCAGAGCAGAAAGGGAATGCGCTCCAGTCGCCAGTCAGAGCGCCAGGTCGTGAAGAGCTGACCGACGACGAACGCAGCGAGACACGAAACGCCAATGAAGAGCCCCAGATTTGGTGATTCCAGTACCGTCATTCCCGCCTCGATCCGAACCCAAGACTGCTGTTGATGAATGTTTATCTATCAAAGGTTGCAGTAAATCCAGGATTTTGACAAGGCGGGATTTCCCGCTGCCTCCGATCAGGGGCAGTCCGGACAGCCCTCGCCTTGCGCCGGACCGACGCCACACTTGCCATGGCGCGGCGCACCCCTTAAGGCAACCGAGCCGGTAACGGCATTCCCTTGAAGTACTGAAGACCCAGCAAAATGACCAAAGATCGCCTCTATCTGTTCGACACCACCCTGCGCGACGGGGCCCAGACCCGTGGCGTCGATTTCTCGGTCGAGGACAAGCGCACGATTGCCCGCGCGCTGGATCAGTTGGGCATTGACTACATCGAGGGCGGCTGGCCCGGCGCCAACCCGACGGACACGGCCTTCTTCGCCGATCCGCCCACGCTCGACCGGGCGAAGCTGGTTGCCTTCGGCATGACCCGGCGCGCCGGCATGTCCGCCTCCAACGATCCCGGCCTGTCCGCCGTTCTGAACGCGGACACGCCTGCGGTCTGCCTGGTGGGCAAGTCCTGGGACTTCCATGTCGATGTCGCACTGAATGTCCCGCGGGAGGAGAATATCGCCTCCATCCGTGAGAGCATTGCCGCCGCCGTCGCGCGCGGACGGGAAGCCATGTTCGATGCGGAGCATTTCTTCGACGGCTATCGCGACAACCCCGACTATGCCATCGCCTGCATCAGGGCGGCGGTGGAGGGTGGCGCGCGCTGGGTGGTGCTGTGCGACACCAATGGCGGCACCCTGCCCGGCGACGTGGAGCGGATCGCGGCAGAGGCAGCGAAACATGTGTCCGGCACGAACCTGGGCATCCACGCGCACAATGACACGGAGAACGCGGTGGCCAATTCGCTGGCCGCCGTGCGCGCCGGGGTGCGCCAGGTCCAGGGCACGCTGAACGGGCTGGGGGAGCGCTGCGGCAACGCCAACATGATCTCCCTGATCCCCAGCTTCTGCCTGAAGCCGCTGTACGCTGATCACCTGACCACCGGCGTCGGGCCGTCGGAACTGCGCCACCTGACCGCCACCTCCCGCCTGCTGGACGAGTTGCTGAACC
>CAXBNO010000590.1:0-2344 GCA_963976775.1 uncultured Kordiimonadales bacterium | reverse complement strand
GGCCTCGACCGCTGACCCTCACGCATTGCTGAAAGCGGCATTCAGGCGGCGGGACTTGGCTCCCGCCGCCTGTTGCCTATCTGCTGACACGAAGAACCAACCCGTCCGTACCGACACGACCGCAAGGAAGACCCGCACATGAGCAACTATGATTTCGACCTCTTCGTCATTGGCGTCGGTTCGGGGGGCACCCGTGCGGCCCGCATGATCGCGTCCACAGGCGCGCGGGTCGCGGCAGCGGAGCAGCAGTTCCTGGGCGGCACCTGCGTCAACGTCGGTTGCGTGCCGAAGAAGCTGATGGTCTTCGCCAGCCACTTCGCGGAGGATTTCGAGGATGCGGCAGGCTTCGGCTGGGACGTGAAGCCAGACCGCTTCAACTGGGATCGCCTGATCGCGAACAAGAACACGGAAATCAGCCGCCTGAACGACGTCTATCGTCGCCTGCTCGACAATGCCGGTGTGAAACTCTACGAGGCCCCGGCGAAGATCCTGGACCGTCACACCATCCTTGTCGGCAACGAGACCGTGACCACCGACCGGATCATCGTCGCCACCGGCGGCTGGCCGACGATGCCGGAGATTCCGGGGATCGAACACGCCATCTCCTCCAACGAAGTCTTCTTCCTGCCCGACCTGCCGAAGCGTTTCGTGGTCGTCGGCGGCGGCTTCATCGCCGTGGAGTTCGCCGGGATCATGAACGGGCTCGGATCGCAGGTGACACAGATCTATCGCAGCGAAAAGATCCTGCGCGGCTTTGACGAGGACGTGCGCGACGTGCTGTCGACCGAGATCGTGCGCAAGGGCGTGGATCTGCGCACCAACACCAACATCACGGCAATCGAGAAACAGGGCGAGACCCTGGTCGCGACCCTGACCGACGGATCGACGCTGGAAGCGGACTGCATCATGTTTGCCATCGGTCGCCACCCGCGCACCGAAGGCATCGGGCTGGAGGAGATCGGTGTCGAACTCGCACCCAACGGCTCGATCAAGGTCGACGAATATTCCCGGACCAATCTGGACAATGTCTGGGCCATCGGCGACGTCACCGACCGTATCGCCCTGACCCCGGTGGCCATCCAGGAAGCCATGGCGCTCTACCGCACGGAGTATCTGGACGACCCGACCCCGTGCGACCACGCCAACGTCCCCTCCGCCGTGTTCAGCCAGCCCCCGGTAGGCTCAGTCGGCCTGACCCAGGACCAGGCCCGGGAACTGTACGACACCATCGACATCTACCGCTCCACCTTCACGCCAATGAAGCTCAGCCTGACCGGGCGGGAGGAGAAGACGATGATGAAGATCATCGTCGACCGCGTGAGCCAGAAGGTGGTCGGCGTTCACATGGTCGGCCCCGACGCGGGCGAGATCATCCAGGGCATCGCCATCGCCGTGAAGATGGGCGCCACCAAGCGCGACTTCGACCGCACCGTCGGCATCCACCCGACAGCGGCGGAAGAGTTCGTGACGATGCGGGAGAAGGCGGCCTGAAACAGATTGCGCGCGGCGAAAGAAAATTACAATTCAAGGTCAATCATTCTGACCTTTAATTGACTTTGCGTCACCCGGTAGATAGCTTCTGATGAAACGTCGGAAACTCGGAACGCGGGAGCGCAGAAGATGGACCTCGCCCAGGTATCGCTGAACGACAAGTACGAACTGGAAGAAGGCCGCGTGTTCATCACCGGCACGCAGGCCCTGATCCGCCTGCCGATGATGCAGCGTAACCGGGACATCGCCGCGGGGCTGAACACGGCCTGTTTCATCTCCGGTTATCGCGGTTCCCCGCTCGGCACCTATGACCAGCAGCTCTGGCAGGCCAAGGAGTACCTGGAGAAGAACCACATCCGGTTCCAGCCCGGTCTGAACGAGGATCTGGCCGCGACCTCCGTCTGGGGCTCGCAGCAGACCAACCTCTATTCCACCGCGAAGTATGACGGTGTCTTCGCCATCTGGTACGGCAAGGGTCCGGGCGTCGATCGCTCCATGGACGTGCTGAAACACATGAACTCCGCCGGCATGTCGAAGAACGGTGGCGTGCTGGTGCTGGCAGGCGACGACCACGCCGGTGTTTCATCGACGCTGCTGCACCAGTCCGAGCATGACTTCATGTCGGCCATGATTCCGGTGCTGCATCCGTCGAACGTGCAGGAATATCTGGATTTCGGGCTGATTGGTTGGGCGATGAGCCGCTATTCCGGCCTCGCAGTCGGGTTCAAGTGTGTCTCCGAAACCGTTGAAAGCGCTGCGAGTGTCTATATCGACCCGCACCGTGTGAACATCCAGACGCCGGACTTCGAGCTGCCGCCGGGTGGCCTGTCGATCCGCTGGCCCGATGACCGGT
>CAXBNO010000589.1:0-2355 GCA_963976775.1 uncultured Kordiimonadales bacterium | reverse complement strand
CAGCCAAGTGAACTATGCAGCCGTTGCCGACAACTACGCCATCTGGAGGACCACCGGCAGGGAACTGACGGAGGCGGAGGGGGCGGTCCAGCTTCGTGCCGCACTGAAGGATCAGGTAGGTGCCAACCCGGCGTTGCGGGCTGAGGCGGCCTCCTATGGCATCGACCGGCCGATGCCTGATGTGGTGCGCAACCGACGCATGTCCGCCGAGGGAATGAGGGTATCGGAACTGCCCGCAGGACTGAGCGATCAGATCCGGCTTATGGATATCAAGGCGCTGCGCGACGGCGGCCTGTTGCCGGAAGTCAGGGTCAATCTGGGCGGGCGGCCGAGGCCGGTCGTTGTCGAGGATATCCTGCTCGACGCCAGCGGGACTCCGACCAAGGTCCGGGCCTACGATCCCAAGTACGGTTCATTCGTCGATGTTGACGCCGATGTCTTCGAACGGGCAGTCGATCGTGGCGGCGTCGACTCGCCCGTGCGAGCGATTGCGGCGAAGGCACCCGGCAGTGGTCCTGCGCCGGAAGAGTTCTTCTTCAATGCCCTGCCGCCACGATACAGCCAGGCTTCGGCGGATGTCGCGATATCGCGCACGCCCGATGCGAACACGATCTTCGAATTCGTGACAGACGACGGCAAGGCCATGTCAGTGCGTCTGGGAGACGACATCGCGAGCGGCGCCAGCAACAAGGTTCTGGGTTCTCCGGATTTCCCGGACCAGGTCATCCGGGTCTCTCTGGGCAAGGCCTCGCGGTCGGATGTCCAGTACGATATTTTCGGTCGCAAGGCGCTGGAGGACCGCAGATTGAACAGGAACATCATCGACTCGCCGAAACAGCGCGGAGTCTACCGCCGCAGCGATGGCGGTGTGGTGGAGGTCGTGGACCGCTTTGAAGGCAGGCTTGCCAACGATCTGCTCAAACAGCAGCCCGGCGGTCTTATGACCCGGGGCCAGGCGGCGGCCTATGAAGCGGCTACCCGGGAACTCAACAAGCTGGGACATGTCTGGACAGACGGTCACGCCGGTAATTTCGCCTTCGTTCGCCTGCCGGGGGATGATCGCTGGAAAGTCGTCGTCTTTGATCCTGGCGGGATCATTCCGGTCAAGGCACCGGTCGGCCAGAAGGCCGCCGCCGCCCGACGGATGCAGAAAAAACTGCGTCAACCAAGCGACGATCTGGTCCGCAAGTACGATCCGGGCAACGAGATGCGTTCACTGAACGTACATTCTCAGGCCTTCGTCAACGATTTCGGCCCGCTTGTTGACTATGACGCAATGGACGTCTTTCTCGATGAGCCGTTACCGGTCACACCGCGGCTGGCACTGAGCCAGCCTTTGGTGCGGCAGTTCTCGGAGCTTCCTGATGCCGAACTGGCGGCAATATTGGGACGTCGTTAGATCGGTCCATCAAAGGATGGAATCGGCACCGGCCCGCGCCGGACCGGAACCCTTCAGCCTTCCCGCCGCAGCACCCGGCCCCTGCGTTCGGCGCTGACGGCCCCGTCCGTGAAACCGAGCCGACCGTTGACGAAGACATGCTCGATCCCGGTGGAGCGTCTGAGCGGCGCGTCGAACGTGGCCTGGTCGCCGACGGTCTGCGGGTCGAAGATGACGATGTCGGCAAAGGCCCCGGCCCGCAGGTGACCCCTGTCGCGCAGTCCGAAGTTGGTGGCGGACAGGCCGGTCATCCGATGCACCGCGTGTTCCAGCGGGATCAGCCCCAGCTCCCTGACGTAATGCCCCAGCACGCGCGGAAAGGTGCCCCAGAGCCGGGGATGCGGATGCGGGTCGCCGGGCAGCCCGTCGGAGCCGATCATGGCGTGTTCGAAGCGCAGGATCTGCCGCAGGTCATCCTCCGACATGGAGAAATAGATCGCCGCTGCCGGCTGCAGCCGCTCCACGGCCTCCGGCTCCGTGCAGCCCCACTCCCGCGCAATGGCGTCCAGGTCGCGACCCGCGCATTCCGGATGCGGCTTCGATCCGGTGATCATCACCCGCTCTGCCCGCGCGATCATGTGCGGCAGCAGGATGGTGGACCCGGCGATGTAGGGATAGACGTCCAGGCTGATCCGCTGATGCCGCATCGCCTCCCGGAACTTCGGCAGGGTCTCCGCCGTGCGCCCGAAGTTCGCCCGCCCGTTGCACTTGTGATGCGAGATCACCACCGGCGCCCCCGCGTGCCGCCCGATCAGGAAGGCCTCGTCCATCGCGGCCAGGATGTCATCGCCCTCGTCGCGCATGTGGGCGGTATAGACACCTCCGGCAGCCCCCAGCGGTTCGGCCACGTGACAGACCTCCGCCGTCGTCGCCTTCGCGGCGGGGCTGGCGCTCGGCTGCGCCACCGTGCTGATCAT
>CAXBNO010000588.1:0-2357 GCA_963976775.1 uncultured Kordiimonadales bacterium | reverse complement strand
GCCTGGATATTCCTCTCGGATTGGATTGTCGGGCAGCTTGACCTGAGCAGCGAACAGCTTCAGACGGTTCAGACAGTCAAGGGAAGCCTCTTTGTCCTGGCCTCGGTTGCCGTCGTCTATGTCCTGGCCCTGTTGGTGAGCCGCAGGACCGAGGCGGCGTACATGGAGGCAGAGAGTGCCTACCGCCTGCTCGAGCGTGCGCTCGGCATAGCCAATGCGACCGCCTTCATGTTCGACCGGCGAACTTCCATGTTCGAGCTGTCTTCGGGCGTGCGACGGATGCTCGGTCTGGACAGCGTCCTTACCCACCTCGACTTGGATGACTGGCTGAACCTCATTCATGCGGATGATCGCCAGAGCTTTGATAAAAGCGTATCCGATTGCATCGCCAGAGCCGCTCCGCTGGACGTTCCGGTTCGCGTCAGAATCCCGGATGGCAGCCATCGTTGGATCAGAGTTCAGGGGGGCGCGATCAGAGATGCCGATGGGGTGCCGACCCAGGTTACTGGCACGCTGACAGACATCACCGATGTCAAGCTGGCGCACGAGAATCTGGCAAGAACCGTATCACTCATCCGCGCGCTGGCCCGGAGCAATCACGCCGCGGTCGTGGCCAGGAGCGAGCCAGAACTCTTCCAGCAGGTGTCCGAAGCGCTGACAGACGAGACGGCCTTCAGTCTCGCCTGGATCGCGCTGATCGGCGAGGAAGGCCAGCCGGTGGAGATCAAGGCATCCAGCTGTGACAGGGACGTTCCCGACAGCGTCTGCCAGATCGGCCTGGTCGAGGTGATCGGCAAGGATAACCCCATCCGGCAGGCAATCGCCTCAGGCGAATCGGTCTACCGGCACGATGCATGGGCCGACCAGGCGCTGGCAGTCTGGCGTCATGGAGACGACAAGCGGCAAGTCGGCTGTCTTGTCGTGCCATTCGGGACCAATGGGCAGATATCGGGCGTCCTGGCCGTGTTCGGAGACCTGCCCTCGGATTCCGGTTCAACCGCCAGTATCGTGCTGCACAATGTGGGAGAGGACATCGGCTTTGCCATGGAGAATCTCCGCCGCCGGGAAAGACTGTCCGGGGCGGAGGAGGAACGGGACACGGTGCGCGCGGCCCTGGCGGCCAATCTGCTGGGCACAGTGAGGGCACTCGCGCAGACCGTGGAAATGCGGGACCCCTACACTGCCGGCCATCAGGAGCGCGTTGCCGAGCTCGCGGCGGCCATATCCGTGGAGCTTGGCCTCGGCGATAGCGAGATCAACGATCTCTGGCTGGGCGCATTGATCCATGACATCGGCAAGATCTACATACCTGCGGAGATCCTCAACAGGCCCGGCCGGCTGAGCCCGGAAGAGTTCGAGATCATCAAGCCGCACGCCCGCAAGGGGGCAGATATCCTGGCTCACGTCGGGTTGCCGCAAACGGTGAAGGAGGTCGTCTTGCATCATCACGAGCGCATCGACGGATCCGGGTATCCCGACGGATTGCGGGGCGATGCCCTGTCCAGACCCGTACGCATCGTCGCCGTTGCCGATGTGATCGAGGCCATGGCTGCACATCGGCCCTACAGGCCCGCTCTCGGGATCGAAGCCGCCCTCGTTCAGATCCGCAAGGAACGGGGCACCAGGCTGGATGCGGATGCGGTTGACGCCGCTTGCCGTCTGTTCGAGAAAAAGAGCTTCAGTTTCTCCGGATCAGGTGCGTCCGGATCCTGGGCCAGTACCTGACATCTGAACAATCCGGCCACGCGCGAAGGACATGTCTGGCCATTGACCAACTTACTTGATGGTTGCCCAGCAAGTAAGTTAGGCTTGTCGCGCACAAGAGGTTCAGGGGAGGAAACAGATGACCCTCAAGATCAGGTCCGCACTGGTTGCGGGCTGCATCGGTCTGGGTGCCGTAATGGCGTCCGCATCGACACAGGCCGAGGAACTGCGCATCGCCATCGGCAACACCGGCAGCGGCGGCCTCGTCCGCGGCATGTACCAGTTCGCGGAACAGATAGAGCAGCGCACGGAAGGCCGTTACAGTGGCAAGGTCTTCGAGCTTTCGCTGCTGAACTTCGCCGAATCGATGACCGGCGTGCGCGACGGCATCGCCGACGTCGCCTACGTCGTTCCGGCTTACCACCGGGGGGAATTTCCCTACGGCAACCTGCTGGTCGACATGGCGACTGCCGGCGTCAATCCGGTCGCGATTGCCGGAGCCGCCAACGAGTATCTCGCCAATTGCACCAAGTGCATGGACGAGTACAGGGCACAGAATCAGGTCTTCCTCGGCACGTCCGTGATCGGCCCGTACTACATGATGTCCGTCGACAGGATCACGAAGCTGGAGGACTTCAAGGGCAAGAAGATCC
>CAXBNO010000587.1:0-2379 GCA_963976775.1 uncultured Kordiimonadales bacterium | reverse complement strand
CTTCCTTGTGCATGTCGATGAAGATCTCGCCGATGCGGCCATCGTCGAACTCCCCGGTACGCAGGTAGACCTTGTGGCCACCCACCAGAGCCTTCTGGGTGTAGCCCTTGCGGCGGCTGGGCAGGCGGTCACGTTCGCGCACGACGATCTTTTCGATGATCCGCTCGGCAACGATCTGCGCCTTGTCGGTCAGCGAGGCTTCTGCCACCGCCTCCTCCAGCGTCTCGCCTTCCTCGTCCAGCGCCACGGCGTTCAGCGGCTGGGACAGCTTGGAACCATCGCGATAGAGCGCATTGGCCTTCAGACCCAGTCGCCAGGACAGCATGTAGGCCTGATCGCAGTCCTCCACCCTGGCGCTGTTCGGCATGTTGATGGTCTTGGAAATCGCCCCGGAGATGAACGGCTGCGACGCCGCCAGCATCCGGATGTGGCTCTCTGCGGACAGGTAGCGCTTGCCGATACGGCCACAGGGGTTGGCGCAATCGAAGACGATCAGGTGCTCGTCCTTCAGGTACGGCGCCCCCTCCACGGTCATGGCACCGCAGATGTAGGTATTGGCCGCCTCGATCTCCGACTTGCTGAAACCCATACCTGCGAGCATGTCGAAATTCAGGTCGTCGAGCTGTTCCGGCTCGAAGCCCAGCACCCGCAGGCAGAAGTCCTCACCCAGGGTATAGCGGTTGAAGGCGAAGCGGATGTCGAAGGCACTCCTGACCCCCTCTTCGAGCTGTTCGAGCTGGAAGTCGGAGAAACCACGTGCCTTCAGGGTCTCGGTATTGATGAACGGTGCGCCGTCCAGCGTGGCATGGCCCACGGCATAGTTGATGATCGCATCGCGCTGGCTGTCGGTATAGCCGAGCTTGGTCAGCGCCTCCGGCACCGTGCGGTTGATGATCTTGAAGTAGCCGCCGCCGGCCAGCTTCTTGAACTTCACGATGGCGAAATCCGGTTCGATGCCGGTGGTGTCGCAATCCATAACCAGACCGATGGTACCCGTCGGGGCAATGACGCTGGCCTGCGCGTTGCGGAAGCCATGGTTCTCGCCCAGGTCGAGCGCCCGCTGCCAGGACCGCTGTCCCGCCTTGACCAGAGCCTGATCCGGGCAGGACTGCACGTCCAGCGGCACCGGCTTGATCGACAGGTTCTCGTAGCCCTCATGCGTGCCGTTGGCCGCACGGGCATGATTACGGATGACCCGCAGCATGTGCTTCGCGTTCTTCGCGTAGCCGGGGAAGGCCCCCAGTTCGCCAGCCATCTCGGCGGACGTCGCATAGGATACGCCGGTCATCAGGGAGGTGATGGCACCGCAGAGCGCCCGGCCCTCGTCCGAGTCATAGCCCAGCCCCTGCGCCATCAGCAGACCGCCGATGTTGGCAAAGCCGAGACCCAGCGTCCGGAAGCGATAGCTGAGTTCCGCGATCTCCTTCGACGGGAACTGCGCCATCATGACGGAGATTTCCAGTGTCACCGTCCAGAGCCGCACCGCATGCTCGAAGGCCTCGATATCGAAGCTGGCGTCGGCCTTGCGGAACGTCATCAGGTTCAGGGAGGCCAGATTGCAGGCCGTATCGTCCAGGAACATGTACTCGGAGCACGGATTGGACGCATTGATGCGGCCATCCTCCGGGCAGGTGTGCCAGTCGTTGATGGTGGTGTCGAACTGCACGCCCGGATCAGCCGAGGCCCATGCGGCGTAGCAGACCTTTTCCCACAGTTCAGCCGCGTTGACGCGCTTGCCCGACGTCGCGTCGGTGCGGAACTTGAGCTCCCACTCGCCATCGCGTTCCACGGCATCCAGGAACGCGTTCGGCACACGCACGGAATTGTTGGAGTTCTGGCCGGAGACGGTCAGGTAAGCGTCCGAATCCCAGTCCTTGTCGTAGACCGGGATATCGATGTGGCGGTAGCCCTGTCCGGCGAACTGGATGACACGCTGGATGTAGTTCTCCGGGATCACGGCCTTGCGTGCGGCGATGATCTCGGTCTTCAGGGCGCTGTTCTCCTTCGGGTCCAGACGACGCTCGTCGTCGGGCGCGAAGGTATCGACCCAGCAGGCACCGATGATCGCGTTCAGGTGACGGTTGGCCAGGGTGGAGCCGGAGACGAGGGCCGCGACCTTCTGCTCCTCCACGACCTTCCACATGATGTATTCCTCGATATCCGGATGGTCGAGGTCGATGGTGACCATCTTGGCGGCACGGCGGGTGGTGCCGCCGGACTTGATCGCGCCTGCGGCACGGTCACCGATCTTCAGGAAACTCATCAGGCCGGACGACCGGCCACCGCCGGACAGCGGCTCGTTTGCGCCCCGCAGGGCGGAGAAGTTGGTGCCGGTGCCGGAGCCGTATTTGAACAGCCGCGCCTCACGCACCCACAGGT
>CAXBNO010000586.1:0-2383 GCA_963976775.1 uncultured Kordiimonadales bacterium | reverse complement strand
TGCGCTTCGTCAATTCGCCGGGTCTGGAGGCGGCGATCTTCGGTGCGCTGCTGGTGCTGTTCATCATCTTCGAACCGATGGGCCTCTATGGCCGCTGGCTGAAGGTGAAGACCTATTTCGATCTGTTCCCGCTGTACAAGAAATCGACCTTTGCGCGGCAGAAATCCTATGTGAAGACGGAGCGGCTGCGGTGACCTTCTTCAAGGCGGACAAACTGGCAATCCATTTTGGCGGCGTCAAAGCCGTGGATGGTGTCGATTTCGAGATCTCGAAGGGCGAGATCTTCACGATCATCGGTCCGAACGGTGCGGGCAAGACGACGATCTTCAACCTGATCAGCCGTATCTACGAACCCACCGAAGGCAAGCTGATCTTCAATGACGAGGATATCACCAATACCGCACCGCACCTGATCGCCGGGCGGGGCATCGCGCGCACGTTCCAGAACATCGAACTGTTCGAACAGGCGACGGTGCTGCAGAATCTGCTGATCGGACGCCACGCCCATCGCAGCGGCAGCCTGCTCGCCAATATCTTCTTCCTGCCTTCCACCCGGCGCGCCGAACTGGCGCACCGCGAAGAGGTGGAGAAGGTGATCGAGTTCCTGGACCTTGCCCGGTACCGCGGTCAGCGCATCGCCAACCTGCCTTACGGCGTGCGGAAGGTGGTGGAGCTGGGGCGTGCACTCTGTACCGAGCCGAAGCTGCTGCTGCTTGATGAGCCGTCGTCCGGCCTGAATGTCGAGGAAACCAGCGACATGGCGTTCTGGATCAAGGATATCCGGGACCTGCTGGGGATCACCGTGCTGATGGTCGAACATGACATGAGCCTGGTGAACCGGGTCTCCGACCGCGTTCTGGCACTGAACTATGGCCGCGTCCTCACGCTCGGCAGCCCCTCCGAGGTGCAGTCGAATGAAGAGGTCATTCGCGCGTATCTGGGGGGCTGAACGGTGAGTGAACCCATTCTGAAAGTCTCCAATGTCGAGACCTATTACGGTCCGATCATGGCCATTCGCGGTGTCAGCATCTCGGTCAACGAAGGCGACATCGTCACGGTGCTGGGCTCCAACGGAGCGGGCAAGACCACGATCCTGAAGACGATCTCCGGCGTCATGGACCCGCGCAAGGGCAAGGTGACGTTCGAGGGCGAGGACATAACCTCCCGCGAACCCGACTGGGTGATGCGGCGGGGTATCAGTCACGTGCCGGAGGGGCGGGAGGTCTTTCCGTTCCTGTCGGTGCAGGAAAACCTGCGCATGGGTGCCTTCACCCGCAAGGACGCCAAGGGTGTCGCGGACGACATCGACATGGTCTTCAATTACTTCCCCGTGCTGAAGGAACGGCGGGAACAGCCCGCAGGCCAGCTTTCCGGCGGTGAGCAGCAGATGCTGTCGATCAGCAGGGCGCTGATGTCGCGACCGAAGGTGATGCTGCTGGACGAGCCGTCGCTGGGTCTCAGCCCGCGCCTGGTGAAGGAGATCTTCGAGATCATCGTGCGCCTGAACAAGGAACGCGGCGTGACGATGCTGCTGGTGGAGCAGAATGCCAACATGGCACTGAAGACCGCTGATTTCGGCTATGTGCTGGAGGTCGGGCGGATTGTCATGGAAGACCCATGCGAGAAGCTGATCCAGCGTGAGGACATCCAGGAATTCTACCTGGGAGTGAAGGATGAGGGCGCACGTGGCGAACGGCGCTGGAAGAAGAAGAAACTCTGGCGATAGGGCACCGGCCCCGGGAATCGTTCCCGGCGCAGGTTCGGACCGTATCGTGCAACGGGAGAAGGCGGAACAGACCATGACCGCAAGGCTTACCGAGACCCGGCAGATGGCCGAAGATGGCCGTGAACTGATTCTGGTGGATGACCCTGATGCCGGGACAGTGCCGCAGATGTTCTGGCATCGCGTCACGAACTGGTCGAACAAGATCGCGATGCGCAAGAAGGATCACGGAATCTGGAAGGCGATCACCTGGGCGGAGTTCGGCGACAAGGCGCGCAATGTCGGCATGGCACTGGACAAGCAGGGCGTTGCCAAGGGCGATGTCGTGGCAGTCCTGTCCAACACGCTGCCGGAATGGATGTTCACCGACATGGGCATTCAGGGCATCGGTGCCGCCTGTGCCGGTATCTATCCGACAGACGCTGCGGCGCAGGTCGAGTATCTGGTGAATGACTCCCGGACGGGCGTGATCTTCGTCGAGGACGAGGAGCAACTCGACAAGGTGCTGAGCGTGCGCGAACGGTGCCCCAGCCTGAAGCTGATCGTGATCTTCGACATGGAGGGCCTGGCGACCTTCGACGATGCCATGGTTGTCAGCTTCAGTGATTTTCTGGCCAGCGGTCAGGCACACAATGACGCGAACCCGGGGCGCTGGGAAGA
>CAXBNO010000585.1:0-2385 GCA_963976775.1 uncultured Kordiimonadales bacterium | reverse complement strand
CAGTGTGGCTCGGGACATAGCCAGCCTGCCGGGTTGCGTTCATGTAGGAATTGCCGAGAATGCTGAGCATCGTACTGTCTCCTCTGGTTTGTGTGTGAAGCGCTATCTGGTGTATCGATGCACATAAAACCAGTCAGGGAAATTTTCTGACTGTAAGGTGGAATTACATATGGACTGGTCAGACATGCCACCGCTTGCGACGCTTCGTTCCTTCGAGGCTGCGGCGCGGCATCTGAACTTCACTGCGGCGGGACGGGAGATGAACGTGACCCATGCCGCCGTCAGTCAGCAGGTGCGTCGTCTGGAGGAACGTCTGGGTGTCAGCCTGATGGTTCGTGACGGACGGGGACTGGCCCTGACCGACGATGGTGCGCGGTTGGCCTGGCAGCTTTCCGACGGCTTCGGTACCCTGCAGCAGGCGATCGCCGCCTTCTCCGACAACGAGGCCCTGCGTACCCTGAAGGTGACGGTGACACCCATCTTCGCAACCAGCTGGCTGATGCCGAGAATCGCGGATTTCCGGGCGTCCTACCCGGATATCGAACTGATGCTGAACCCCACGTTCGAAGTCATTGACCTGCGCCGGGACAACTATGACCTGGCCATCCGCTATGGTACCGGGCGCTGGCCGAGGCTGGAGAGCGAGGCGCTGATCCCGTCCTCCTTCGTGGTGGTGGCGGCGACGTCCCTGGTGGGCGATCGGCGGATCGAGGAGCCGGCGGATGCCGCCGACCTGCCGTGGCTGCAGGAACTCGGGACGGACGAACTGAAGATCTGGATGGAGCGACGCGGGGTGGTGGTGCCCCGCAAGAAGAACATCACGCACCTGCCCGGCTACATGATCATGTCAGCCCTGCGTGACGGACAGGGCCTTGCCTGCACGGCACGGGTGTTCGTGGAGGAGGATATTCAGGAAGGCCGACTGAAGGTACTGTTCGAGGATCAGGAAGGCGACGAGAACAATCCCGCCGCCTATCACATGGTCTGGCAGCCCGGCCCCATGCGCGCACCCCTGAAGGCCTTCGTCACCTGGCTCAAGCATGTGGCAAAGGCTGATCCGGGAGCGTAGGATCGGCGCATGAATAAGCATGATCGGACAATGAGGGAAACGCGAGATCGCGAGGACGCGTTGCTGGGTATCGGCCTTTATTCGATCCCTGAAGCGGCTCGCCTGCTCCAGGCACCCGCCGCGCAAGTCCGCCGTTGGCTGATCGGGTTCGGACCATTGGAAGACGATGGTGACCATCGATATCCGGGCCTGTGGACGAGCGACGTGGTGCTTGATGATGGTACCCGGTTCCTGAGTTTCCGTGATCTGATGGAGATGCGGGTCGCTGCGCGGTTCGCCCGGTATGGCGTCCGTTTGAATACATTGCGGAAGTGCCATGCTCGAGCCGCTCTGGTTCTCGGTACCGACAGGCCATTCTCGGATGAAAGGTTCTCGACAGACGGCAGAACGGCCTTTCTGGAGGAACCGGAAGCCGGTGAAGACAGTGCACTGCTTGATCTGCTGAGTGGACAATGGACGTTCAAGAGGTTCCTGGCACCAACCTTCAAGGACGTGGAGCATA
Organism: uncultured Kordiimonadales bacterium; assembly: GCA_963976775.1. Classification (GTDB taxonomy): domain Bacteria; phylum Pseudomonadota; class Alphaproteobacteria; order Minwuiales; family Minwuiaceae; genus Minwuia. The sequence continues at coordinate 814 of CAXBNO010000585.1, read as the reverse complement.
GCGGGAGCAGGCCGGTGCGATGGTGGGCACTGGACCGTAAACGGTCGGTCGTGTTGGACCCGCTTCGATCATTCGGGCAGCCCATTGTGGTCGGATCAGGTGTCCCGACTTCCATCCTGGCCGAGGCTGCTGTTGTCGAAGGATCGGCACGCAAGGCTGCGCAGATGTATGAAGTCGACGAGCGCGAAGTGAAGGATGCTGTTGCCTTCGAGGAGCGATTGGCGGCTTGAGGCTGTTCTTCGACAACAACATCTCGCCGAAGATCGCACGTGCCGTCGAGGCTTTGCTTGGTCCTTCCGATCAGTCAGTGGCCTTGCGGGATCGCTTCGATGCGTCTGTGTCTGATGTTGAGTGGCTGAGGGCACTGGGGAACGAAAGAGGATGGACCATTGTTTCAGGCGACAAGCGCATCCTCAGGAACCGCGCCGAACGAGAGGCATTTCGGCGCGCCCGGCTGGTGGGCTTCTTTCTTGAACCCGCAGTCCAGAAGGCCGGTGTACTTGGCCAAGCTGCGAGACTGATATCGATCTATCCGCAAATCGAGCAGCAGACGAGACTTGTCCAGCCTCCGGCAGCCTTTCGGGTCCCCATCAAGGGGGTGAAGCTCGGACAACTCCGGTTCTGAGAGACTTGCCTCTCTGATGCCATGCCGTCGACTCTGGCATCAAAGCCCGCGGGCGATGATTTCCTTCATGATCTCGTTGGTGCCGGCATAGATGCGCTGGACGCGGGCGTCGGCGTACATGCGGGTGATGGGATATTCCCACATGTAGCCGTAGCCGCCATGTAGCTGCAGGCACTCGTCGATCACCTT
>CAXBNO010000584.1:0-2391 GCA_963976775.1 uncultured Kordiimonadales bacterium | reverse complement strand
TTTGCCTTCAGTGCCTCCTGCCGTGTCTCGTAGTAGTCGTCGATTGCCTGGAACCGCGAATCCGTTGCGTCATCCACCAGATGGTCCAGCACGATGGGCGCGTCACCGACATAGTCGAAGACGGTCTCCAGTCGCCGGTGGAAGATCGGCAGCCAGTGCTCCATGCCCGGGTGGGCTCTCGATTCCGATACCGCCTCGTAAAGCGAATCACCTTCGGCCCTGATCCCGAACAGTTCCCGGTAGCGGGCGCGAAACAGGTTCACGGACGGCGGTTCCAGAACCAGTTCACCAACCGGTGTCAGTTCGAAACGCCCGATCTTCTCCAGTGTCCGCTGGGTCATCGAGTCAAACAGGCGGATGCTCTCCAGTTCCTGCCCGAACAGGTCCAGGCGAACGGGATAGGAATCGTTGGGGGGGAAGATGTCGATCAGGCCACCGCGAATGGCATATTCGCCCGGTTCCATGACCGTGCCGGTGCGGGTGTATCCCTGCCCGACCAGAAAGGCCGTCAGTGCGGCCTCGTCGATCCTGTCGCCGATTGCCGCGACGAAGCGCCCGTCGGTCACCGTGGCCCGGGCCGGAACACGCTGGGTTACCGCATTGACAGTGGTGAGCAGTACACGGCCGGCCAGCCCGTCCTCCGCCAGCAGGCCCAGGGTCCGCATGCGCGCGGCCACGACCTGCCGATTGGGGGAGGAACGGTCATACGGCAGGCAATCCCAGGCGGGCAGGGTCAGAACCTGCAGGCCCGGGGCAAGGAACTGCAGCATCTCCGCCGTCGCGGCCATGCGCTGGTCGTCGCGCGCGATGTGGACCACGCCTGCCCGCGCGCCGGTGGCGAGGGTGACAAGCAGGCGTGCTTCCAGCCCCTCTGGCGCGTTCTGGACGGTGATCCTGCCAGGCGCCGACAGGATGTCGATCAGCGGCTTCAACTGGCTGACTGGTAGAACTTGAACTGCATCAGCATCCGGGTGACGTCATTGTCATAGTCCGGCGGGACAGGTTTCCGCCCCATCACCCAGGCCAGGATCTCCGGATCGCCTGCTTTCAGCATCTCCTCGTAGAGGTCGAGTTGCCGTTCCCCGAAAGTCGGCAGGTTCCGCTCCGCGAACCGGGTCAGAAGGATGTCGGTTTCCTTCGTCCCGGTGTACTGGGAGCGATAGAGCAGCTTCTTGCGCCGCACGGCCAGTCTGTCTTCCTGTTCCGACATGGTGACGGCTCCTTCGGTACCGGGCAGGAGAGTGACCGGTGCAGATTTCGTGAGTTGACGAACCGATATAGTACGAAACCCGATGCCGGGAAAGCCGTCCGGCTTGCGTCAGAGGGTCCATGTCAGGATGATCCGCCGATGCGCCCTGAAGTCCTCTTTCCCCTGTTTGCACCGGTCAACACCCTGAAGGGTGTGGGACCGCGCGTGGCGGCGCTGCTGGAGAAGCTGGAGGTCACGCGCATCCTCGACCTGCTCTGGCTGCTGCCGCACAGCCACATCGACCGCAGCCTGCGCCCGACTGTGGAGGACGCGGTTCCCGGCGAAACGGTGACCCTGACCCTCAACATCCTGGAGCACCAGCCGGGACGCACCGACAAGCAGCCCTATCGGATATTCGCCGGTGACGAGACCGGCGTGATCGGCCTGACCTTCTTCCGCCCGCGCCGTGACTGGCTGGAGCGACAGTTCCCGCCCGGTGAGCGCCGGATCGTCAGCGGCAAGCTGGAACGCTATGGCGACCAGTTGCAGATGGTGCATCCGGAACATGTGGCAGACCCCGACAAGGGGGAGGATGTGCCGCTGCGTGAACCGGTCTACCCCCTCACCGCCGGACTGGCGCCCAAGTCCCTGCGCAATGCCGTGGTTCAGGCAGTGCAGCGGGCACCGGTTATCAGCGAATGGCAGGACGCGGCATTCCGGGCAAAGAACCGCTTTCCCGACTGGCAATCCGCTCTGCACACGGTTCATTCCGACGGAAGCGCGGCAGTGGAGGATCCCGATACGGACGGTGATCCGGACCTGCTGGCCCGGCGCAGGCTCGCTTATGACGAGCTGCTGGCGAACCAGCTTGCGCTGGCGCTGGTGCGTCAACGGATGCGCAAGCAGGGCGGGCGTGGTCTGGCGGTGCGTCCGGACGGTCGGATGACGCAACTGCGCGACACCCTGCCCTGGCCGCTTACCGGCGCGCAGGACCGTGTCATCGCCGAGATCTTGACGGACCTGCAGGCCCCGACCCGCATGCTGCGCCTGCTGCAGGGCGATGTCGGCAGTGGCAAGACCGCCGTGGCACTGCTTGTCGCTGCGGCGGTGGTGGAGGCCGGATCACAGGTTGCACTGATGGTTCCCACCGAAGTGCTCGCACGCCAGCATGCCCGGACGCTGACGGAAATGGGTGCAGCGAT
>CAXBNO010000583.1:0-2399 GCA_963976775.1 uncultured Kordiimonadales bacterium | reverse complement strand
GCCATGTTGGGGCCTGTGAGCAGCCACAGCCGTCCCGGAGACGTATCCGCATCGCCGCTGCCGGAGGCAGGGCCGAGATCGCTGTCATTGGGCTGGAATCCGGCTCCGTCGTCGGGTGTCGCGAAGGCCTCCACGACCGGGTGCCGCCCGGCTCCGATCGTGAAATCCAGTGAGCTGTCGACCACGGGACGGCAATAGTCTGCCTCCCGCGCCAGTTCGGCCAGGCCGGCGGCGACGTCCAGCGCGGCTATGGCCGATGCGGTGTCGGCCAGTGCACCGGCACGCGCCAGCACCGCGTCAGCCAATGCGCGGAAATGCGTCTCCTCCAGTGCCAGCGCCCGGTCACCGGCGGAGCGGATCCTGCCCTCCAGTTCGCCCAGTTCCGTCGTGGTGAAACGCATGGCCTGCGCCATGGTCTGGCGATGGATGAAACCATCGCCCAGCCGGTCGGCGTGGCGCTGCCCCACCTCGACGAAGAAACCCAGCATGTTGTTGTGCTTCACCTTCAGCGACGCGACGCCGGTCTCGTCGGCATAGCGCTTCTGCAGCGCGGCGATCAGGCGGCGGCTCTCGTCGCGCAGGCCGCGCAGTTCGTCCAGTGTCGGGTCGAAGCCGTCGCGGATGAAACCGCCGTCGCGGCGCTGCAGCGGTGGGTCATCCACAAGCGCATGCCGCAGACTGTCGATCAGCTCGCCATGGCCGACCAGGGCTGCCGCCTGTTCGGTGACACCCGCAGGACCGTCACTCCCAAGCACCTCACGGGCGACTGTCGCGGCCAGCAGGCCGTCGCGCAGGTGCGCCAGATCGCGGGGCCCACCCCGGTCCAGGCCCAGCCGTGACAGGGCGCGCTCGATATCCGGTGCGCGCCGGATGGCATCGCGCAGGTCCTGTCGCCGCGTGTCCCCGTCGGCGAAGAACTGCACCATGTCGAGACGCCGGTCGATGGCTGCGGGGTCGGTGAGCGGTCCGGCGAGATCGGTGGCGAGCCGTCGCCCGCCCGCGCCGGTGACCGTGCGATCGATGACCGAAAGCAGGCTGCCGCGCCGTTCGCCCGACAGGGTCTCGGTCAGCTCGAGATTCCGCCGGGTCGCCGGGTCGAGGCCCATGGTGGCCCCCGTATCCTCCCGCACCGGCGGCCGGATCGGCGGCAGCCGTCCCTTCTGCGTCAGTTCGACGTAGTCGACCACGGCGCCTGCCGCTGCGACTTCCACCCGCTGAAACGCCCCGAAGCCGTCCAGGGTGCCGACCCCGAACAGCGCCGCGAGACGCTTCTGCCCGCTCTGGCTGTCGAAACGGGGGGCGGGCAGTGGCGTGAAGCGGTCGGACCAGTCACCGATCTGATCGTCCAACACCTCCAGCAGGGTTTCCGGCACCAGGATCTCCCCCGGACCCAGTCGGGCCAGCTCCGCGCCGAGCAGGTCTGCGGCGACGCAGGTGGTCCGCAACTCACCGGTCGACATGTCCAGCCAGGCCAGGCCGAACGTGGCACCGCGCCCGGTGCCGCTGCGGGCCAGCGCCAGCAGGTAGTTGTTGCGCCGCGCGTCAAGCAGCGAATCCTCGGTCAGGGTTCCGGCGGTCACCAGCCGGACCACATCGCGCTGCACCACCGATTTGGAACCGCGTTTCTTCGCCTCCGCCGGGTCTTCGGTCTGTTCACAGACGGCGACCCGGAATCCGTCCCGGATCAGGCGGGCCAGATACTGGTCGGCGGCATGGACCGGCACGCCACACATGGGGATGTCCTCCCCCAGATGCTTGCCGCGCTTGGTCAGCGCGATGTCCAGGCTGGCGGCGGCCTGCCGGGCATCATCGAAGAACAGTTCGTAGAAATCGCCCATGCGGTAGAACAGCAGCGCGCCGGGATGCGCGGCCTTGATCTCCAGATACTGCACCATCATGGGTGTCGGCTGGTCGGCGGCGGCGTTCATGCCCTGAGTACCTGCACCTGCAATTCGCGTCGGACCCGGTCAGGCCCGAAGGTCACTGCGTAGCGGTCAACCGGGCTGGCTTCAAGCCGTCTTGGCGACGGTCAGGCCCAGTTCCTCGATCATGGCGTCGCGCATGCGGAACTTCTGCGGCTTGCCGGTGACGGTCATCGGCAGCTCACTGCGGAAGCGGACATGGCGCGGGATCTTGTAATGCGCGATCTGGCCCTTGCAGAACGCCCTGATCTCGTCCTCGTCTGCCTGCTCGCCGGGTTTCAGCACGACCCAGGCGCAGACTTCCTCCCCGTACTTCTCGTCGGGAATGCCGAAGACCTGGGCGTCGGCGATCTTCGGGTGGCGGAACAGGAACTCCTCGACCTCGCGCGGATAGACATTCTCCCCGCCCCGGATCAGCATGTCCTTCACGCGCCCGGTGATGTTGCAGAAACCTTCCGCATCGATGGTGGCCAGGTC
>CAXBNO010000582.1:0-2409 GCA_963976775.1 uncultured Kordiimonadales bacterium | reverse complement strand
AATCGATGGCCACCACCTTGTCGGAGATGCTCATCACCAGCCCCATGTGATGCTCGACCAGCAGCACGGTCATACCACGCTCGTCGCGGATCTGCTTGATGACGCTGCCAAGTTCTTCCAGCTCGTCATGATTGAGGCCGCCGGCGGGTTCGTCCATCAGCAGCAGTTCCGGCTCCGACGCCAGCGCGCGGGCCAGTTCGACCCGCTTCTGCGTGCCGAAGGGCAGGCCGCCAACCACGGTGTGGGCGACATCGCCCAGACCCAGATAGTCGATCAGCTCCGCACTGCGCTCACGCAGCCTGCGTTCCTCGCGGCCACGCCAGGGCAGGCGCAGCGCGTTGGACATGAAATCGCTGCTGGACGCCGAGTGGGCCCCGACCATGACGTTCTCCAGAACCGACATGGTGCTGAACAGCGCCAGGTTCTGGAACGTCCGACCGATTCCGATTTCCGCAATATGGTGCGGCGGGCTCTGCAGGATCGTCTTGCCCTTGAACCGGATGTCGCCATCGTTCGGCACATACAGACGGCTGAGGCAGTTGAACAGGGTGGTCTTGCCGGCCCCGTTCGGGCCGATCAGGCCGACGATCTTGCCTTCCGGCATGGTGAACGAAACACCGTCCAGGGCGACAATGCCCCCGAACCGCACCTCGACACCTTCAACTTCAAGAATATCCGTGCTCATCGCCACACTCCGGTGACGGTGCACGATCGCGTCGCATTTCGGCGCAATCGCTTGCCTCCCTTGATCCCACCACGTCCGGTCTTGATGCCGGTCCGAACCAGATACCCCAGCATCGGTATTCGCCGATACTTTCCGGTACACTGCACTGGACCGCTTTAATAGCAAGGAAATACCCGTCGTCAAGCATTGTCCCGGTGGGGCGATTGCGGATAGAGCATGTTGTCCGCCCGCGCAGGCGTGCCTATTGTGCCGCGATATCTGATCATACCGGGAGGGATCACATGCGCAGCATGCAGTTTGACGAATATGGGGCGGAACTGAAGGAATTCACCTACGACGCGCCAACACCACAGGGTGCGGAAGTTCTGGTGAAGATCGATGCATGCGGTGTCTGCCATTCCGACATTCATCTGCACGAGGGCTACTTCGACATGGGCGGCGGCAACAAGGCCGACGTGACCCGTGGCCGCAAGTTGCCCTTCACGCTTGGTCACGAGATCGTTGGCGAGGTCGCCGCTGTCGGTCCCGATGCCAGGGGCGTGTCCGTGGGTGACAAGCGGATCGTCTACCCCTGGATCGGCTGCATGGACTGCCCGACCTGCAATGGCGGCAACACGCAGCTCTGTGCCTCACCGCGCAACCTGGGTGTCCAGGTGGACGGTGGCTATTCCACCCATGTGATGGTGCCGGACGCACAGTTCCTGTTCGACTATGACGGCGTCCCGACCGGGCTGGCCGCGACCTACGCATGCTCCGGCATCACCGCCTATGGCGCACTGATGAAGGTCAAGGATGCGGCAGAGGCTGGCGGCTTCGTCGGTATCATTGGTGCCGGTGGTGTCGGCATGGCCGGACTGATGATCGCCATGGCGGCGATCAAGGCCAAGACCATCGTCTTCGACATCGACCAGGCAAAGCTGGATGCCGCCACGGCGGCCGGTGCCGACTATGTGTTCAACCCCGCCGACCCGGCGACCCGCAAGGAAGTCGCCAAGCTGACCGGCGGCGGCCTGCCCGGTGCGGTGGATTTCGTTGGCTCCGACAAGACGGCCACCTTTGGCGTCACGTCTCTGGGCGCAAGCGGCGTGCTGGCGATCGTCGGCCTGTTCGGCGGCGCGCTGACGGTGCCGGTGCCCCTGTTCGCCTTCAAGAACATCACCGTGCGCGGTTCGATGGTCGGCAGCCCGGCGGAGATGAAGGCGCTGATGGACCTGGTCAAGCAAGGCAAGGTTCCGCCCCTGCCCGTGGCCAGCCGTCCGCTGGACGCCGCCTGGGAGACGCTGGAAGACCTGCGCGCGGGCAAGATCGTCGGTCGTGTGGTGCTGGAGCCCTGATCGGCTCCGCCTGCTGACCTGCATACAACCTGATTTCTGCAAACGGCCATGGGGAGACAGAAGAGATGGCAAGACTGATGGACGGCAAGGTTGCCGTCGTGACCGGCGGTGGCGGTGCCATCGGCGGTGAGATCGCGAAGCTGATGGCAGCACACGGCGCATCCGTGATCGTGAATGATCTCGGCGGGGCGGTGTCCGGTGACGGCAATGACGAGAAGCCGGCACGCGACGTCGTCGCCGCGATCAATGACGCCGGTGGCAAGGCCATGCCGCACTTCGGCTCGGTTGCCGAGCGCAAGGATGCCGAGGACATGATCAAGACGGCCGTCGATGCCTTCGGCAAGGTCGACGTCATCGTCAACAACGCCGGCATCCTGCGCGACGTCATCT
>CAXBNO010000581.1:0-2422 GCA_963976775.1 uncultured Kordiimonadales bacterium | reverse complement strand
GCGTACATCCGGAAGGCTATGCCACTCTTGGCCGAGGGTCGTTCGCCTGCGCGCTGGGTCGTGCCGGCATCGTCGAGACGAAGACGGAGGGCGACGGCGGCACGCCAGCCGGTCACTTCCCCCTGCGGCGGCTGTTCTACCGGCATGACCGTCTGGGCCGACCACAGACACGGATCCCGGCCACACCTGTGCAGCCGCATCAGGGCTGGTGCGATGATCCGGACAGCCCGCACTACAACCGCCCTGTCGCGCTGCCCAGCCGGTTCGGTCATGAACGGCTGTGGCGTGCCGATGGCCTCTATGACCTGATTCTGACGATTGGCCACAATGACCGGCCCGTTCGCCCGTCGGCGGGCAGTGCCGTCTTCGTTCATGTCGCCCATCCGGCTATGACCCCGACGGAGGGCTGCGTGGCTTTCGCTGCGGACGATCTTCTGCGGCTGCTTCGGGTGCTGGGACCGGGCGACGCGGTCCGGATTCAGACGCACTGAACTGACGCAGGGTCAGGGTTGCGCGTCCCGCACAGGTGTGGTCGTGTTTCAATCAGCGTAACATGCAGAGCAAGACGGAGACTGAAAATGGCTACTCTCGAGGAAATCACTGAAGGCATGCGTGATCGCGTCGGCGATGATTCAGGCCTGGACGCCACGCTGAAGTTCGATTTCGGCGATGACGGCGTGATTTTCCTGGACGGTGCCTCCAGCCCGAACACGGTCAGCAACGAGGACAAGGATGCCGATTGCACCATGAAGATCTCCAAGGAGAACTTCCTGGCGATGGTGAACGGCGACCTTGACGGCACCACGGCCTTCATGATGGGCAAGCTGAAGATCGAGGGGAACATGGGCGTCGCCATGAAGCTGCAGAGCGTCCTGAAGGGCTGAGCCTGCGCAACCGGCCCCTGCAGACTTTGCGGTTAACGTAGCGGCATCGTGCCGTTACGCTTGGCCACAAGTGAAACGTGGCAGCGGGAGGGCCGGATCATGAATGCACCCAGACACCCCACGGGCGTCGACTTCGGCGCTGACGAGGCGGAGATGCAGCGTTACCAGGCCGAAGGTCTGGAACGCGCGATGAATCTCGGCAATCGCGGTCCCATTCGCTTTGTCGGCAAGGGTGCCCTGCACCCGGATATTGTCGAGGCTTACTGGCGCTGCGGCTTCTACGTCTTCGAAGGCGTGCTGAAGCCTGACGAGCTGGCGGACATAGAAGCGGACGTGAACCACCTGCGGTCACGGTTCCCTGTCCACAAGGGTGCCGAACTGGATGCCGAGGGCCGTCCGGCCATGGGCGTCGGCAACGAGGCCCCGACCCTGTTCTGGTCGAAACCACTGGGCGACCCCTTCGGCGGCACCGATGCCGCTGCCGGGCGCCATCCGGTCAAGATGTCGGAGCCGAAGGCCGCCGAAGGCGCGCCGGAGGAGATCGTCTATCTGACACTCGGATCGCTGCAGTTCTCGGAGGCCTGTCTGAGAGTCTATGGTCATCCGGAGATCCTGGGCGTCGCAGCCGCGATCAACGGCGACGACTTCGTACCCTTCAACGAAGCTCTGTTCCTGAAGGAACCCGGGCTGGGTGCTTCCGTCGCCTGGCATCGGGATGGCGTGACACACTGGGACGATCCCGCGTGGGATCAGGGCACGCACGGTTTCAACTTCATGGCGCAGCTCTATGGCTGCACACCGGCCAATGGTGTCTGGGTGCTGCCCGGTACGCACAAGCTGAACCGGGTCGATATCGCAGGCATCTGCGAGGCAGCCGGTTCGGACCGGTTGCCGGATGCCGTGCCGATGGTCTGCGCGCCGGGTGACGTTGTGATCAGCAACCGTCAGGTCGTCCATGGATCATTCGCCAACACAAGCCCCGACTGGCGCGTGACCGTGAACTTCGGTTTCCATCGCCGACGGTCGGTTCTGGGCGTCGCGGGCGGAGGCATCCACAACGCACCGACGATCTATGATGCCGAACGCATCCGCCGCCGGGCCCGCATGATCGGCTACGGCATTGATGCCCGCCGCCAGCGCTTCCCCGACGAGACGCCGTTCGCCTATCTTCCCCACGTGGAGAGTGGTGAAACATGGACCTGGGACGATGCGGCCCGCGCCGATGTGCATGATTACAATCTGGAAGACCTGAGCATCTAGTCAGGAGCTTCGCAGTTGGTGCGATGAATTTCATGAAACGGTCGCACACGAAACCGTGAAGAATTCAACAACGATGATCGCGTTAATTAAGAAACATTAACAGGAATTGCCCCATCATGCCCCGCATGGTGCATACCTTGTTCAGAGGCGTCGACGGGCTTTTTTGCGATATGCCTATCTGTTGTACCATGTTACCGTCGGGTCATGTTACTGACTTCGCCCTACAGGATCCTGCATCGCCTGAACCCGCCGTTGCGGATCGCGCTCTGGTATGGCTC
>CAXBNO010000580.1:0-2434 GCA_963976775.1 uncultured Kordiimonadales bacterium | reverse complement strand
CCTCATGCTCCGACATCACTCCTGCCTCCCGCGCCATTCATGCCAGCATCGCCGCGATCTGATCCTTCAGGCTCAGCCGCTCCTTGCGCATCTTCTCCTCGGTGAACTGATCCGTCGGCTCGACATTGGTCTCGGCGCGGTGAATGTCGCGATTGACCGCGTGATAGCGCTCGGCCAGCTTCCTGAAATGTGCGTCGGACACGTTCAGTTCGTGCATCCTCTGCACCTTGTCGGGAAATTCCTCGGCCAGTTCGTGCGGTGTGTGGGACATGGCGTCTCCTCCAGTGGACCAGACAGGCAATGACGTGTGCCTGACCTGAACCCTATGCAGGTGTGCCGGTGTCGCCTTGATCTCGGTCAAGTGTGCCGGATCAGAGTCCCAGTTCGGCCTTTTTCTCGGCCAGTGTGATGCGGAACTGCTCCTTGAGCCAGAGCAGGCCGGAGTCGGCATCATTGCGATGATGCCAGATCATCTCGAAGCTCTGGGCGTTCACCTGGCTCGGTGGCGGCAGTATCTGCAACTGCTCACGCAGCGGCGAGGCCTCGACATGCAGACGGTTGGCATAGCCGACCAGATCCGTGCTGGCGACAATCTCCAGGATGGAGGAAGCCCTGTTGACCAGCACAACGTCACGCCGCTCGGGCCGGTTCACCAGTCGGAAGAACTTCGAATTGGCCAGCGCCCCGGGCGCCATGTCGAGCGAGACCTGACCGACTGCCTGCAACTGCTCCCGCGTCACCGACCCCTGGATCGTCGGATGGTCCCGTCGTGCAATGACCTGCAGGTCGAGCGGTAACAGTTCCTCCCAGCGCAGGTCCGGGTGGTTGCTCGGCGGCACTCCGATCGCCAGGTCGGCCGTGCCGCTCTCCAGGGCTTCGACGATCGGGGTCCTGGCCGTCACCAGCAGCTTGAACGAGATTCCGGCGTAGTCCTGAACCCTGGCGACCAGGGCTGGAAACAGGATGGATTCGAAGACATCCAGCATGTGCAGGCGGAATTCCCTGACGTCGGTCGCCGGATCGAACGAGGCTTCGGGACGCACGATGGCGTCCATTTCATGCAGGGCGCGACGTACCCGCCCGATCAGTTCCTCCGCCCTCGCGCTGGGCAGGACACCCCTTGGCTGACGCAGGAACAGGGGGTCGTCCAGCACCTCCCGCAGCCGCGCGAGCAGATTGGACATGGTCGGCTGGGAGTAACCAAGTGACTGCCCTGCACGGGAAATATTGCGCGTCGAGTAGATCGCCTCGAACGCCATCAGATGCTTGATTTCCAACTGCCGAAGCGTCGCGTTGACGCCCTTGCCGATGCTTCCTGGCTCACTCATCACAGATCCTGATATCTAGTTATCGGAATTTCCGACCTACTTGTTGCCAATATTCTTATGTATCTATCATTGGTATTCGGCGGACGAAAGCGCGAATTCCTCCGGCGTCATCTCCGGCATCACGGGCCATTCGACCGCGACCGCCGATGGGAAGGGAGAGCCAGCATGCAGCACGTATCTGCAACCCGTCCGTTGACCAAGTACAGGCCACCCGCCACAGGGTTCAGGTGGGCCGGGCCGGGGCTGGAGCGCGCGATGAACCGAGCGACGATCCGTTCGCCGATCCTGCGGTGGATCCTCTCCTTCCTGTTTCTGCCGCTGGTCTGGCATCTCGGCCTGCGGATCAACTACGCGCCGGATGACTTCTTCGTCGAGGTGCCGCATCGACGGATCAACCGCAATTCCTACGGCACGGTCGGCGGCGCGGCCCTGCTGGCCAACCTGGAGCTCGCGGCCGGATGCTACCTGTTCATGCGCACCGACGGCGGCCACCGGATCGTCTGCCGCAACGCCACCTACCGCTTCATGCTGCCGTCGACCAATGGCCTGCGGCTGGAGGTCGAGCCACTGGACAGCGACCTGGAGGCGGCAATCCAGTCCGGCCAGCCGTTCAACACCAACCTGAAGGTGAACGTATTCTCACGCGGCGAGGCACCGGGTGAGCGCGGGCGGCGCATCGGTCGCGGAGAACTGAAGTTCCACCTCTGGCCCGTCACCACGGACGCGTGATGCGCAGCATGCCCGCCGCCTTCTTTCTCGCCTGCTCCTGGTTCTGGTGCATTGGCGGCTTCTTCCCCGTCCTGCTGCAGCAGGAATTCGGCCGGATCGCGTTCCTGTGCTTCCTGATTCTCAATGTCGCCGGCGCAACCCTGTTCGGCTTCGTCTGGAGCAAGGACGCACGCCAGCGCTTTCTTGAGCGTCACCGGTTGCCTGCGCAGTTCTTCTCCGTGCTGGTGATTGGCTATCACTGCATCTTCATGGCCTGGCTCTCGACCCTGCTCCACGATCCCACGCCGCTGATCGCCTTTGCCGGTGTCACAGCGGCCTGCACCGCGCTGAGGCAGCACCTGAACAGACTAGCCATCGTCCTGTTCGCGGTCACCGCC
>CAXBNO010000579.1:0-2435 GCA_963976775.1 uncultured Kordiimonadales bacterium | reverse complement strand
CCAGCCGCCGATGGCCAAGCCCCGCCTGATGGCGCCCGTCACGGGTGCCACAGAACAGGTGTCCCTCACCATCCGGACCGCGATGGGCGATCCGGTCGGTCATGGCATGCAGCACACTTTCCGGCGGGCCGCCGTCGGTCGCAGTGATCCAGCCCGCTATGCCGCACATCAACCGAGCAGTCCGGTGTCGGTGTGTCTACTTGTAGGGATCTGCCGCGTCACGCAATCCATCACCCAGGAAGTTGAACGCCAGCACCACGACGATGACCGGCACCATGGGCCAGAGCAGCCAGGGGGTCAGGACGACAGCGTTCAGGTTCTGCGCCTCGTTCAGCAGGACACCCCATGACGTTATAGGCGGTCTCAAGCCGATCCCGAGGAATGACAAAGCTGTCTCACCCAAGATCATGGCCGGGATCGAGAGCGAGGCGGAAGCGATCAGATGGCTCATGAAGCTCGGCAGCAGGTGCCGACCGATGATGCGCGTCGGGCTGGCACCCATCAACTGCGCGGCGACCGTGAAGTCCTCTTCCCGCAGCGCCAGCAGCTTGGAGCGCACGGCGCGCGCCAGTGAGGGCCAGTCGAACAGGGCGAGGATGACCGTGATGCCGAAATAGATGAGCAAAGGCGACCAGTTGGCGGGCAGGGCGGCGGAGAGAGCCATCCAGAGCGGCAGTTCCGGGAAGCTGCGGATCATCTCGATGACGCGCATGATGATGTTGTCGACCCAGCCGCCGTAGTAACCGGCCAGGCCCCCCATCACGAGACCCATGATGAACGACAGCGTGATGCCGATCAGACCGACGGTCAGCGATATCCGCGCGCCATAGACAATGCGGCTGAAGATGTCGCGTCCCAGCCGGTCCGTGCCGAACAGGAAGAAGGTTCCTCCCTCCGCCGGACAGACGAAGTGGAAGCTGCCCTCGATCAGGCCGAGATACTCGTACTCGTCGCCGAAACAGAAGAACCGCAGCGGCTGCACCTGCGTCGGGTCCTCGGTATAGATGCGCTGCCGCATGACCTGATCCTTGGTCAGCGTGTAGCCATAGACGAAGGGACCGACGAACTCGCCCTCGTGGAACAGGTTGATGGACTGCGGCGGGGCCAGGATGTGCTTGGCGTCGCGCGTATGCAGGTCATAGGGGGCAACCATCTCGCTGATCACTACCGAGAGGTAGAAGATGGCGAGGATGATGCCGGCCACGACGGCAACCTTGTGGCGCTTGAACTTCCACCACATAAGCTGCCACTGCGACGCCAGATAGAATTTCTCCTGCTCCGGCGTCAGGGTCTCGCGCGACTGTGGATCGAAGGGCCGGTCATCGACCCAATGGTCCAGTTGCTGCTTGTCGTCCTGATCGGTGACACTCATTTCGCGACACCTCCGCCAAGCCGAATTCGGGGATCAAGCGCCGCCAGCAGCAGATCGGAGATCAGCATGCCGACAACGGTCAGGAACGCCAGGAACATCAGGATCGATCCGGCCAGGTACTGGTCCTGACTCTGCAGCGCCTGCAACAGGATGGGCCCCAGGGTCGGCAACTGCATCACAACCGCGACGATGGCTGAACCGGAGACGATGGATGGCAACAGGTTGCCGATGTCGGCGATGAACGGGTTCAGTGCCATGCGCACCGGGTACTTCATGATCAGCTTGCCGCGCGGCACGCCCTTGGCGCGGGCGGTCACGACGTACTGGCGCTGCAGTTCGTCCAGCAGGTTGGCGCGCAGCCTGCGGATCACGATGACCGGTGCCACCAGATGCGCGAAGACGGAGACGGCCTTGCCCCACGACCAGTCCTGACCGAGGTATTCCGGATCCATCAGGCCGCCGATGGAGACACCGAACCACAGGTTGGCGAAATACATCATGATCAGCGCCAGCAGGAAGTTCGGCGTTGCCAGACCGAGATAGCCCAGGAAGGTGAAGCCGTAGTCGCCGATGGAATATTGCCGGGTCGCCGAATAGACGCCGATGGGGAAGGACACCAGGTAGATGAAAAAGATGGTGGTGAAGTTCAGGATGCAGGACAGCAGCACCCGGTCGCCCACGACATCGGACACGGGCATGTCCTGCTCGAACGCCCAGCCCCAGTTGCCCTGCAGCAGGCCATTGAAGCCGGTCGGTCCGGGCCAGAAGCCCATCCACATGCCGTACTGGATGATCTCCGGCTGATCGAGGCCGTACTGCTGGCGGGATCATGATCAGCAGGCGATGAATGATGTAGGTGAACATCCGCTTTCACATCTCTCCGACGGTCAGGATCTGTTGCGCAGTTCTGGCGTGTCGTACCAGAAGCTGTCAGGGCGATAGAGTCCGAAATACGCACCCGGATCCCAGTGATAGATGCCGTCGCGCGGAACGTTGCGCAGTCCGCGCCGCACGACAATCGGCTGCGGGACGGAAGAGAGAATGCCGATCGAATAGATCTGTT
>CAXBNO010000578.1:0-2446 GCA_963976775.1 uncultured Kordiimonadales bacterium | reverse complement strand
TCCCGTGGGTGGCCGGGAGAAGGCGCGGGCCGGTGCAGCCAGCAGGGCAAACGACACTGAACAGAACGACAAGCCGGGAGAAACGACATGGCACTCGACCGCATTGACCATCTGGCCTTCATCACGCCGGACCTGACCGGCACCATCCGGTTCTACCGCGACCTGCTGGGCATGGACCTGTCGCTGGGTATCGGCCACGACGGCTTCCGACATTACTTCTTCACTGCGGGCGACAACTACATCGCCTTCTTCGCCTACGACGGCGCATCGGCCATGACGAAGAAGTTCCACGGCAATCGTACCTCCGATCCGATCGGTTTCGATCATGTGGCCTTTACCGTGGAAACGCGCGAGGAGTTCTTTGAATGGAAGGACCGGCTGGAGGCGGCGGGGATCGAGGTCACCGGCCCCATCGACCATGGCGTCTTCTGGTCGCTGTATTTCTTCGACAACAACAATATCCCGCTGGAGATAGCGTGGAACCTGATGGAAGTCGCCGAAGCGCCTGCCGTGGTCGATGACGAGATCCCGGCCATCGTCCATGAAGGTTCGCGCCCGCAGCCGGGTCACTGGCCGGAGATCACGCAGCGAACCGCGCCGGAGGACATGAAGCCCGCGAAGGCAGGCAACGCCTATGCCCTGCGCAAGGAACTGCTGGCCAGTGGGCGCGGCAGGCTGACGGCGGCTGGCCGGGTTGCCCTCGAACAGGTCGGCGAGGACTGAAAGCCACCGTGCCGGTTCAGAACTGGCGCAACAGCCGCATGATGTAATCGAGTTCGTCGGTGGAACGGCTGCGCTGGCCGGAGCGGCGGCGCAGTTCGTCGAGGATCTCCCGCGAGCGCTGGAGCGCACTCTGCGCCGGGACCATGTCGCCGGTGCCTTCGCCCCAACTGTCGGTGGGGGAGCGCCCCAGCGGGTCGGTCGGCTCGCCATTTCGCCCGTCCTGCCCGGGGGCGTCCTGATTCTGTGCCTGCCCCTGGCCCTGGTCGGCCAGGTCCTGCAACACTGATTCAGCGCCGCGCCGCAGCCGGTCCAGTGCCTGTGCCTGTTCATCCATCGCCTGGTCGGACTGCCCCGCACCCAGCGATGACTGGGCGGAACGCATGGCCTGTTCTGCCTCTCCCAGTTCCCCCGGGATGTTGCCCATGCTCTCGCCCAGCTGCTGCATCAGTTCGCCGAGACGCCGCCGCAACTGGCCCTGGGCATCAGCCAGGTCCTGTTCGCTCTGCTGGCCCGGTGTGCCGCCCCGGGCCCCCTTGTTCTGGTCGAATGATTGTGAGCGACCGAAGCGGTTGCGGTCCGGTGAGTTGAAGGGATTGGTCTGGGACGGCAGCTTCGAATCCGGCTGTGCCTGCTGTTGTCGCCGCTCGAAGGTCCGGTCCATCAACTGCTGCTGCTGCTCCATCATCTGACCGAGCTGATCGGCCAGCCGGCTCGCCTGCTGTTCCGACTGTGCCCGCCCGCCCTGGTTTCCCATCTGCAGGTTCTCCAGCATGTTCTGCAGTTGTGACAGCATCTGGCGCGCCTGGTCCCGCGCACCGGAGCGCGAAAGCTCCCGTGCCTTGTCCAGCATGTCGGCCAGGCTCTGGCGCTCGACACTCTCCGCGCCGTCCAGTTCCGGCAGGTCCTCGCCCGCCTCCATGCGGCGCTGGGCGTCCTGCTGCATGGCGCGGAGATATTCGTCCATCGCTTCCTGCAGTTCGTCCATCAGGGCCTGGATCTCGGCCTCCGAGGCGCCATTGGCCAGGGCCTCCGACAGCCGTTCCTGAATGTCGCGCAGACGGGCCTGGGCCACGGAAATGTTCCCGTCCTCGATCCTCAGTGCGGTCTGCCACAGCATCTGCTGGCTGGCCGCTATGGTCTCCGCGTCATCGTGGGAAGCGAGATCGGCGGCCAGCATGCTGAGTCCGATATGCACCGCGAAATCACTGTGATAGCGCTTCGGGTTGATCATCAGGGCGTTCAGCGCGCGCACCACCCATTCACGCTGCCCTGCCGCGTCGTCATAAAGCCGCTGTCTCAACTCGATGGCGGCGCGGGCCGCAGGCTGCTTGAAGGTGCGGGCCGGCAGGTCGAAGGTCAGCGGTTCGGAGCGGCCGATCTGATCCGCGTCATCCCGGGCCTCCATCACCAGCACGACCTGTTTGCCGGCCCAGGGGTGGGCCGCCAGATCGCGGAACACGGTATCGATGGCTTCTATCGGCCGGCGGCTGGACAGCGGCAGCTCCAGGATGATCTCGCCGTCATGCCCGTCCCGTGTGATCCGGGCGGCGACACCGGCGATGCCGTAGTCATCGCTGGCGCGGTAGGCAAGCCGCAGCGCGCCGCGCAATGTGCCCTGTGGCGGCTCCGTCAGTTCGATCGTCGGCTGATGGTCGGGAATGATCCTGATCGGCCAACCGGCGATCTCGCGCTCTCCGTCGCGGATGCTCAGCCGGTTACCCGC
>CAXBNO010000577.1:0-2451 GCA_963976775.1 uncultured Kordiimonadales bacterium | reverse complement strand
CACCATTCGGTACCTTCTACAGCCCCAATATCACGCCGGATCCGCAACATGGCATCGGCGACTGGTCGGATGAGGATTTCATCCGGGCCATGCACGAAGGCGTCGGGCCGGACGGTGGACGCTATTTCCCGGTGTTTCCCTACGGCAGCTACACGAAGATGACGCGGGAAGACGCGCTGGCCATCAAGGCCTATCTGTTTTCCCTGGACCCGGTGGCGCAGCCTGACCGGGAACATGATGTCAGCTTCCCCTTCTCGTGGCGGTTCATGCAGCGCGGCTGGCGGATGCTGTTCTTCGATGAGGGACGTTTCGAGCCGGATCCGGCGCAGTCGGCGGAATGGAACCGTGGGGCCTATCTGGTGGATGCCCTGACCCATTGCGGCGAATGCCACACCCCCCGCAACATGTTCGGCGGCATGAAGACCGGCAGTTACCTCGCAGGCACGCCGGACGGACCGGAGGGACAGCTTGTCCCCAACATCACGCCCCACGACACGGGCATCAGCGACTGGGGCAAGGGCGATCTGGTCGAACTGATGAAGAGCGGCATGAAACCTGACTTCGACAACGTGCAGGGGTCGATGGAAGAAGCCATCGAGGACGGTCTGAAGTACCTGACCGACGCGGACCTGCAGGCCATCGAGACCTACATCTACAGTGTGCCCGCAATCGACAACAAGGTCGTCCGCAACAAGTAGGGGCACCACCTGCCGCCGCTTCCGGTCCGAGTTCCCTTTTCCCCCCGCATGCGCTAGATCGTTCCATCAGATGATGGGTCAGCAGGCCGGTGCCGCATCATTCAGTGGAACGATCCACGTGCAGGCGACACCGTGAAACAGGGGATCAGGGAACATGTTCTATCGCGCCGACCAGCCACATGGCCTCAAGCACAATCCGTTCAAGGCGCTGGTTTCGCCGCGCCCCATCGGCTGGATCTCGACGCTCGGCAATGACGGCAGCATGAACCTGGCGCCGTTCAGCTATTTCAACGCGGTCACGGACTACCCGCCGACAGTGCTGTTCGGCTGCAACGGGCCGCACCCGGAAGGCGATATCAAGGACACCGCGGCCAATGCACGCGACACCGGGGAGTTCGTGGTCAATATGGTCACGGCGGAGCTGAAGGATCAGATGAACGCCAGTTCGGCTCATGTCAGCCGGTCAGTCAGCGAGTTCGAGAAGGCCGGTCTGACGCCGGTGCCTTCGGAACTGGTCGCGGCACCCCGGGTCAAGGAGTCGCCGGTCAACCTGGAATGCAGGCTGGTGCAGGTCATCCAGCTGCGCTCGTCCTCGCCGAAGATCGTGAACAACCTGGTCATCGGCGAAGTGGTCGGTATCCATATCGATGAGCGGATCATCAAGGACGGCATGATCGACATGGCGTCCTACCGCCCGCTCGCGCGGCTCGGCTACATGGATTACACGATCGTGGAAGAGACCTTTTCCATGGATCGCCCCGACTAGTTCGCGCCATTCTCTGATCGCATCACGGGCACGTGCCCCGCCCGGCTACTCGGCTGCCTGGGCCAGACTGTGTACCCGGTCGCCATTCGGTCCCGCGCCATTCACCGGCTCGGCATCTTGCGCATTCTCGTCGGCCAGTGCGCGGACGAGTGTGGAGATCGCGCCACGGATCGAGGCATTGTCCAGCCGTCCGAAATTGCGCGCCAGGTCGATGGTGGTGCGGTTGGTGCCGCCGTGTGCCAGGTCGGTGACCGAACGGGCCGTCTCGCCTTCCAGCCCCTCGAAGAAGAAGCCGACGGGTGAGCCGAGCTGTCGCGCCAGCTCGTAGAGGCGGCCTGCGCTGACGCGATTTGCGCCGGTCTCGTATTTCTGGACCTGCTGATAGGAAATGCCCAGCAGGCTGGCGAGGTCATGCTGCGTCATGCCCAGTTCTGCCCGGCGGCTACGGATGCGTTCCCCGACGTGGCGGTCGATATGGCGAAGTTGGTGCATTCTGTGACCTCAGTCCTGCTTTGTGACACGAATCGCGATTCGCCGGACGAACCGGCACCGCTTTCACGAAATCACCTTCATGTGCATCAAAAGCCGTGCCGGTCTTCGCGCATTGCTTGATTTCGACCGGACCGCGTGAGACATAGATTTCATGAAACACGCGGTTCAGGACTGGTTTTCTGCCGGGCGCATCATGCTGTTGGGCATGGTGCTGCTGCTTGCTGCTGCCTGCTCCGACGACTCGGAGAAGAAGCCCGTTGCCGAGGCACCCGAAGACACCCCTGTGGAGGTCATCTACAATCAGGGTCTGGATGAGGTCACCGCCGGGGACTATCAGGATGCAGCGCTGACGTTCGATCTGGTGGAACGGCAGTACCCCTATTCGGTCTGGGCCACCAAGGCGCAGCTGATGGCCGTCTTTTCCTACTACATGACCAACGACTATGACCTTGCCATCGGTGCCGCCGACCGGTTCATCCGGCTGCATCCGGGCAG
>CAXBNO010000576.1:0-2457 GCA_963976775.1 uncultured Kordiimonadales bacterium | reverse complement strand
TCTGGATGTTGGAACAGGCGACCCACAGCGGCGGGTGCGGCTTCTGCAGCGGCTTCGGCACCACGTTGCGGGCGGGGAACTTGAAGAACTCGCCCTCGAACGACCAGTCCGTCTTCGTGAACATCGGGATGATGGCCCGCACGGCCTCCTCCCAGCGGTCACGCTTGGACCGGACCTGAACCCCGAAGGGGTGCAGCTCCGCCGGACCCGCGCCTTCACCCAGTCCCAGCTCAACCCGCCCGCCGGTCAGCAGGTCGAGGGTCGAGACCTTCTCTGCCACCCGGTGCGGCTGGTTCGTGGTGATCTGGACGATGCCGTGGCCGAGACGAATGTTCTTTGTCCGCTGGCTGGCGGCACCCAGGAACACTTCGGGCGCGGAGGCATGTGAATATTCCTCCAGGAAATGATGCTCCACGACCCAGGCGTGGTCGTAGCCCAGGCTATCGGCCAGTTCGATCTGGTCGAGGGATTCATTGATCGTCCGCTGTTCGCTCCTGTCATCCCAGGGGCGCGGAATCTGATGCTCGTAGAAAATGCCGAATTTCATCGCGTTGTCCTCCCACGGCGTCGAATGTAATCTCCCGAAGCGTTGATGGGGAGGGATTCAATGACCGAATGGCTGAATGGCAGCGATGCAGTGCGCCGGATACCGGCGGGCAGCACCGTCTATGTCCAGGGCGGACCGGGGGAGCCGACGGAGCTGGTTGCGGCCATGGCGGCGGATGCCGACTGTGGCGATGGCTGCACCTTCGTGTCTGTCTGCGTGCCGGGGGTGAACCGCAGCGACTACAGCCAGTTGCACGCGAACGCCCGCGGCATCGGCTTCTTCGGGACGCCGCAGACGGCGGATTCGCTGTTGAGCGGGCGCATGTCCCTGATCCCGAAGCAGTACCATGGTCTCTATCGCTATCTGGAGCAGGATCTGGACGTCGATGTGGCGATCATTCAGGTCGGGCCTGCGCGCGCCGATGGCAGCTATCCGCATGGTCTTGGTGTCGACAGCCAGCCTGCGGTGCTGGACAAGGCGAAGCTGGTGATCGCGGAGGTCAACCGCGCGATGCCGGTCGGTGGCAGTGCGGCACCGGTGCCCGCCAGCCGGATCGACATTGCGGTGGAGGTGGATCATCCCGTGCTGGAATTGCGCGTCGGAGATGTCACAGAGGATGTCCAGAACGTCGCGAACCATGTCACGTCGCTGATCCATGACGGCGACTGCATCCAGATCGGCATCGGCACCTTGCCGATTGCGGTCCTGCGCGGGCTTCTGACCAAGAACGACCTGGGGGTCCATTCGGGAATGCTGGCCGACGGTATGCCGGAACTGATCGACGGCGGCAACATGAATGGCCGCCGCAAGACCATCGATACGGGGATCATGCTTGGTGGTGTCAGCATGGGGTCGCAGGCGCTTTATGACTGGACCGTCGGGCGGCAGGACATTGTCTACAAGCCCATCAGCTACACCCACGACTCGGCGCTGATCGGCCGGATCGACAATTTCGTCTCGATCAATTCGGGACTGGAGATCGATCTGTTCGGCCAGTTGAACGCCGAGACGCTGAAGGGCAAGCAGGTCTCCGGTACCGGGGGATCGGTGGACTTCATGCGCGGTGCCGCCCGCAGCCGCGGCGGGCGTTCCATCGTCGCCATGACGGCGACTGCGGCAGGGGGGCGGATCAGCCGCATCGTTCCGGCCATCGACCCGGGCAGTGTGGTCACCGGACTGCGCACCGATATCGATCATGTGGTGACGGAGCATGGCGTGGCGAACCTGCGGAACCTGCCGGTGCATCATCGCCCCGCCGCGCTGATCGAGATCGCGGGGCCTGATTTCCGGGACAGCCTGCGCGATGCCTGGCGCGACATGGCAAAGGGCCGCTGGCCAGCCTGATGGATACGGTTCTGTCGGTGGAGGCGGCGCGGGCGCATTACGATGCGCTCGGTCAGGGTCAGGACAGGGAGATGCGCTATGCGGAAGCAGCATTCTCCCGCCTCATCGGAGCCGTGGAATTCTCTGGAGTCCGGTCAGTTGTGGAACTCGGGCCAGGGACGGGGATGCTGGCCGCGCGGCTGTTGCGCGATTGCCTGGACCCGGAAGCGACCTGGCAGGGGTTGGATATCAGCCGGCGTATGCGCGAACTGGCGGCGGAACGGCTTGCCGCTTTCGGGGATCGGGTCCGGCTGGACGATTGTGCGGGGGATGGCAGGCTGGCATTGCCGGACGCCTCGACCGACCTTGTTGTCGCGACCTATGTCCTCGACCTGTTGTCGCCCGCTGCCATCGCCCGGTTCCTGGAGGATGCGTCGCGTATTCTGAAGCCGGGCGGGCAGCTGGCCGTTGCGGGTCTGGCACCCGGTACCTTCAGCCATGCGGGCCTGACCATGACGGTCTGGACCATGGTGCAGCGCGTGGCACCGCGCTTGGTCGGCGGCTGTCGTCCCGTCCGTCTGGAACAG
>CAXBNO010000575.1:0-2465 GCA_963976775.1 uncultured Kordiimonadales bacterium | reverse complement strand
CCGGAGACATGATCGCGCCGGTGTTCACGATCAGGCGCAGGCTGGAGAAGTCATGATCCCGGTTCCGTGCCGCCTGCGCCAAAGGGCGACCATAGGCATCGCCGATCAGCAGCAGCATCGTGATCCGCTCCCGCGCGATGGTGTCCAGCAGGTCGTCCGTATCCAGCCGGTCCGGCACGTTCGATATGACCACCGTATTGCCGGAGCAGAGCGCCGACAGCGCCGTCTGACAGCCCGCACCATGCATGAAGGGCGGCGCGGGCAGCACGATATTGTGTGTCCGCTTCCGCGCGCGGGCGACAAACGCGGCAACATCCGGGATCGCCACGCCATGCCGGTCCCGCCCGTCCAGGTTGGCGGCAAGACAGTCGGCCTGTCGCCACAGCACGCCCTTCGGCATCCCGGTCGTGCCGCCGGTGTACATGCAATAGAGGTCATCAGCCGACGGTGTCACATCCGGTTTCGTGGCAGCGGTGCCTGCAAGTGCGGCCTCATAATCGAGTGCCCCCGGCAGCAGGGCGGCGTCGGAGCCGTCAGCCACCTGCAGCAGCAGGACCGGCGGCGCGATCCGGGGCAGAACCTCCGCCAGCACGGCGGCAAACTTCGCCTGATAGACAATCGCCTTCGGCCCGGCGTCGCGAAACAGGTACGCCATCTCCTCCGCCACGTAGCGGTAATTGACGTTGAAGGGCACGGCGCGCGCCTTGTACGCCCCAAGCAGGGTCTCGATATATTCAGGGCAATTGTGCATCAGCACCGCGACATGGTCCTGCCCGGACTCCCAGCCCTGGAGCGTGTCACGATCCGTATGGATGCTGATCCCGTGCGCCAGGAACAGGTTGGCCAGCCGCCGAGTCCTGTCGGTCAGTTCCGCATAGCAGATGCGTCGCGCGCCATGCACGATGGCCTCGCGATCCGGCAGCGCAGTGGCAATCGCCTCCTGCACCTCTCCGATGGTCAGGGTCATCGTGTCAGTCCTGGGCGGTCAGGCCGGACAGGCGTTCGGAGGCGTCCAGGAACTCCTCCATGAACTGATAGACAACGCCCTTGGCGTTCTGGGCCGTGTTCATCAGGCCGACGCCCTGCCCTACGTAGTAGGATGCCAGATCGCGCGCGCCTTCATGTCCACCCTCTGCCAGCCGCGTGATGCGGGCCATGGCGGGTTCGGCGATGATCGACTGCAGCGGCATGGGCAGCGGCTCGGGGGCGTCAGGTGCCTCCCATGCGTCGGTCCAGGCAGAGCGCAACTGGCGGGACGGCTTGCCGGTGCGGGACTTCGCGCGGATGGTCTGGCGACTGGTGGCGGCCAGCATCTTCTCCTTCACCACGGGCGAGGTCTCGGCCTCCGCCGTGGTCAGCCAGACGGAGCCGGTCCAGACACCCTGCGCGCCCATGGCCATGCAGGCGGCCATCTGTTCCCCGGTCACGATGCCCCCGGCGGCGACCACCGGAATATCGGAGAGCTCCCGCACCGCGCGGACCACTTCCGGCACCAGGATCATGGTGGAAACCTCTCCGCAGTGCCCGCCGGCCTCTCCGCCGGAAGCCACGATCATGTCCACACCGGCCTGAACCTGCTTGATCGCATGTTCCCGCGCGCCGACCAGGGCCGCCACCGGCACACCGTGTTTCCGCGCCATCTCGATCATGTAGGCGGGTGGTGTACCCAGCGCATTGGCAATCAGCTTGATGGGATGGGAGAAGGCCACTTCCAGCAGCGCATTGGCGCCATCGTCGCGAATGTTGGTGCCGAGGCGCGTGCCCCGCTTCAGGCTGTCGGGATCGAGCGCATCCCCCTCGATCCCATGGCGGTTGAATATCCCGGTGACGAAATCGAGATGGGTCTGCGGCACCTTCGATACCTGATCGTCGCGGGTGACCTTCGTGCCCTTGGATTCGTAGCGCATGGGAACGATCAGATCGACACCATAGGGCTTGCCGTCCACATGGTCGTCGATCCAGGCGAGTTCAGTCTCCAGCTTGCCCGGACCGATTCCGGCAGCACCGAAGATGCCGAAACCACCGGCCTTCGAGACTTCCACCACAACGTCGCGACAATGCGAGAATGCTATCAGTGGGAACTCGATACCCAGCATCTCCGTCACAGCTGACCGCATGACCTCAAATCTCCCCCACGATTGATCGTCAGCAAGTGTCGCGCGTGATTGCTATTCAGTCCAATTCCTTCGAAAATCAGAACCATTCACCAGACGAATGGAGTTCGGTCATAGCCATTGATCTGAGAAAGCTGCGGCACGTCGTGGAGACGGCACGGTTCGAGAATGTGACCCGCGCGGCGGAGGCGCTGTACATCACCCAGTCAGCCCTGACGCGCAGCCTCGCGGATGTGGAGGCTGAGCTCGGCACCCCGCTGTTTGTCCGCCTGCCCCGGGGTGTGCGCCTGACCGAACAGGGTCGCCGCTTTGTCGAGCGCGCGCGGATGATCATCGGCGACGTGGATGACC
>CAXBNO010000574.1:0-2471 GCA_963976775.1 uncultured Kordiimonadales bacterium | reverse complement strand
GTGAATCCACCCGCCACCGCATACCCCTGGACCACCGCGACGGAGGGGATGGCGAGCCGGTCGAGGCGGCGGAAGACGTCCGTCCAGGCCTCGTAGCGTTCGACGGCGGGACCTAGATTGCGGTCCTCGCCCTGGGTCAGGTCGCGCCCGGCGCAGAAATGCTCTCCCTCCCCGCGCACGGCGAGGCAGCGCACCTGACCGTCGCGGGAAATGTCGTCAACTGCCCGGGCGATGTCGGCCATCATGCCGGCGGTCATGGCGTTGCGGCTCTCCGCCCGGTCGAGGACGATGCTGGCGACCGCCCCCTCATGCTCGATACGGATCACCTGGCCAGTCCCTGCTTCGGCGCGACGCCATGCTCGGTGGGGTGGCCCTCGTCGTCGATGGCGACGAAGACGAAATCGCCTTCCGTCACCTTGACCGTCTCGGTGCCGAACTTGCGGTGCACGATGGTCTCGATATGCACGGTGACCGAGGTCCGGCCCACCCGCTTGATGTCGGTGAAAAGCGAGACCACGTCGCCGACCCGGATCGGGGCCTCGAAAGTCATGGCCTCGATCGCGCGGGTGACGCAGCGGCTGTTGAGGTGGCGGGAGGCGGCGATGCCGCCGGCCATGTCCATCTGAGACAGCACCCAGCCACCGAAGATGTCGCCGTTGGCATTGCAGTCGGAGGGCATGGGGGCCGGACGCAGGGTTCAGTCTCCTGTATCGGTGGGGTCAGCATCGGGGGCCGGGCTGCGTCGCGCAAACGAAAACAGGGGACGATCTGCCCCCTGTCTGTCGTCGATGATTCCGTTGGTCGGGTGTCAGGCGGTCCCGCGAATCGGGTAGCCCTTTTCCTGGATGAACCTGATCCCGCGCAGGATGCTGGCAATCTCCGGCCGCGCGAAGGGCGCGTTGGAGATGTCCACGATCTGCACCTGCCCCTGATCGTTGACCACGAACATGCCGGGTTCGGGGAATTCGTGGTCGGTCTCGTTCGGACGCGGGGTCGAGACATAGAGGCCAAGCTGCTGCATCTGCGCCTTCGTCAGGCCATAGCCGACAGGAATCTTCACGCCTGTCTCGTCAGCCACGGCCTGGGCCTGTTCCTCCGAATCGCCTGACACGGCGACGACTTCAAGACCCAGATCGTCGATCTCGCCCTACAGGGCCTCGATGCCGCTGAGGTAGCGCTTGCAGATCGGGCAATGCTTGCCGCGATAGACGATCACCATGCGCCATGCACCGGTGCCGCCGAGATCAAGCTCTCCGCCGCCGAGTTTCGGTACACTAATCGACGGCATCGCACTGCCAGCGCTGATCTTCTCACTCATGTCCTGCTCCGATCTTCGGGTCTGGCCGCATTGTCTCAGGCGGCCATTTCATCTGAAAGCGTGATGAGCTGATCGCCGCGACCGGCATCTGCCGCGTCACGGGCGCGCCGCAGCACACCGTCGGACAGCTTCTGCAGCGCCTTGTGCTCGATCTGGCGCACCCGCTCCTTGGTTACGCCGAGCTGCACGCCCAGTTCTTCCAGCGTCACCTTCTCGTCGTTCAGCTTCCGCTCCCGCACGATCAACTGCTCCCGGTCGCTCAGGTCGGAGAGCGCTTCCTTCAGCCAGACGCCACGGGTGGCATTGTCGCGCACGGTCACGGTCACCTCTTCCGGCGAGGGACGGTCGTCCACCAGGAAGTCGCCCCATTCGTCGGAGCCTTCCTCGCCCGCCGGGGCGTTGAGGGACTGGTCCTTGGCCGACAGGCGATTGGCCATGGCCACGACTTCCCGCGTCGAGACCTTCAGCTTCTCGGAGATCTGGTCGCGGGCTTCCTCGGTCAGGTTCACCGCGCCGGCACCGTCGATCTGTGCCCGCAGCCGCCGCAGGTTGAAGAACAGGGCCTTCTGGGCTGCACTGGTGCCTGAACGCACGATTGACCAGTTGCGCAGCACATATTCCTGCATGGAGGAGCGGATCCACCAGGTCGAATAGGTGGAGAACCGCACACCCCGCTCGGGCTCGAACCGCGCGGCTGCCTGCATCAGGCCGACGCAGCCTTCCTGCACCAGATCGGCGCGCGGCAGTCCGTAGGCGCGGAAGCGGCCCGCAACCGAGACCACCAGGCGCATGTAGGCGGACACCAGTTCGTGCAGGGCGCGCTCGTCACCCTGATCGCGCCAGCGCAGTGCCAGATCCTGCTCATGCTCGAAAGACAGCAGCGGCGCGGACATCGCCGTGGAAATGAACTGCTGTTCCTGCCGAACCGACTGCATTGAATTGTCATGGATCATCGTCGTCACCCGTCTTTCCGGCCCCACCCGCCAGGTCCGCCAGAACCTGGTCCCCCGGGCAGGCCATGCCTGCGACCGAACTGCCTCTTGGCAAATTGGTTTCGCCTCGATACTTTATGCAGCGTGTTCGATAGCCACAAGCATTAATTTTCGAGTCGAAACCAAATGACCGTGACCGACGGCCGGAGTTCCAGCGATAC
>CAXBNO010000573.1:0-2480 GCA_963976775.1 uncultured Kordiimonadales bacterium | reverse complement strand
CGGTCGGCGGCTGATGCGCAAGGAACGGGTGCAGCGTCGCGGCGCTGCATCCGCCCTCCGCCGGTGAACGCGCCCGCGCCCCACTGGTCCGCCCGCCTGCCGTTCTTCTATGGCTGGATCGTCATTGGCGTCGCCTTCGTCACCATGGCGATCGGCGTCAGCGCACGCACCGGCTTCTCCCTGATGCTGCCGCCGCTGACCGCTGAATTCGGCTGGGACCGCGGACTGGTTGCCGGGGCCTTTTCCTTCGGCTTTCTAGTCTCCGCCATCCTCAGCCCGATTGTCGGGCGCGCCATGGATCGTTACGGCCCGCGGCTGGTGATCGAGTGCGGGGTATTGCTGCTGGCCGCCGGACTTTTTCTGGCCCCGATGATGACCGTCCCCTGGCACCTTTACGCCACGCTTGGCGTGCTGGTCGGTGGCGGGGCCAACATGATGACCTTCACCGCCCAGTCTCTCTACCTGCCGAACTGGTTCGCCCGGCGGCGTGGTCTGGCCATTTCCATCGCATTTTCCGGGGTCGGGGTCGGCGCGATCATCATCCTGCCGCTGCTGCAGTCGATCATCATCGACCTCGGCTGGCGCGAGGCATGCTGGGCCATGGGTCTGATGGTGGTCTGTCTGATCGCGCCTCTGAACCTGCTGGTCCGCCACAAGCCTGCGGACATCGGCCAGGTACCGGACGGCATACCGCTGCCGGTCCCGAAGGCGGGCGAGACCACAAGCGACAACATCGTCGACCGGGAGTGGGCCGCACAGGAATGGACGCTTGGCCGCGCCCTGCGGACCGCGCGCTTCTGGTGGCTGGCATTCGGATTCTTCATG
Organism: uncultured Kordiimonadales bacterium; assembly: GCA_963976775.1. GTDB lineage: Bacteria > Pseudomonadota > Alphaproteobacteria > Minwuiales > Minwuiaceae > Minwuia. Next base: position 1,655 of record CAXBNO010000573.1, on the reverse strand, counting down.
GCAACCTACACCTGGTATGCGGTGCAGGTGCACCAGACCACATTCCTGATCGAATCCGGCTTCGACCCCATCATGGCCGGGTGGGCACTTGGCCTGGTCAGCATTGTCGCCATTCCCGGTCAGATCGGCCTGGGCGCGCTGTCCGACAGGATCGGACGGGAAGCTGTCTGGAGCCTTGGGTGCCTGGGCTTCCTGATCTCCTTCGCGACCCTGATCGCGCTGGAGAACGAGCCGTCGCACTTCCTGCTCTATGTCATGGTCATCGCGCAGGGATGCCTGGGTTATGCGGTGACTTCGGTCATGGGTCCTATCGTGGCCGAGATATTCGAGGGGCCGCACTATGGCTCCATATTCGGGGTCCTCTCGGTGGCCCTGATCGGAGGCGGCGCTGCCGGACCCTGGGTCACCGGAATGATCTTTGACGCCACCGGCAGCTATCGGACGGCCTTCATGCTGGCCATCGGCTTGTCCGTCGTTTCGGCGCTTGCTATCTGGATCGCAGCACCGCGCAAGGTGCGAACGGTGCCTGGCAAGCTGAGGATCAGTCCATGACCGGCAACATTTTCCATCTGGTATCCGAGGCGGACCTGGCCTGGCGCGATGATTTCGAGGCCTTTCGCGTCGCCCCCGCTGACTTCCGCCATCGCCAGCACATCCGGCTGGCCTACATCTATCTGGTCACATCCGATCCAGAGACAGCCTTTACCCGCATGAGAGCCGCCATCACCAGCCTGCTGGTACATCTGGGTGTCGATCCTGCCGCCAAGTACCATGAGACAGTCACGCGCGCCTGGATACTCGCCGTGCACCACTTCATGCACAGTGACCCGACACCCGCGACATCGGCGGATGGCTTCATCGACGCCAATCCGCGCCTGCTGATGCAGGACATCATGCTGACCCATTACAGCCGCGAGAATCTGTTCTCCGACACCGCCCGCAACAGCTTCGTCGCCCCTGACCGCATGCCCATCCCGCTGCATGCCTGATTGAGCGGGAGCCGACCGCACCGTATGATCCCCGGCAATTGTCAGGGGAGGCGGACATGTTCGATCTGGTCATTCGGGGCGGCACGGTCATCGACGGCAGCGGCAGCGCGCCGCGCACGGCCGATATTGCGGTGAAGGACGGGGTGATTGTCTCCGTCGGGGGCAAGGCTGGCCCGGCTGCACGGGAGGTTCAGGCCGACGGCGCGCTCGTGACCCCCGGCTGGGTCGACATCCACACCCATTATGACGGTCAGGCGACCTGGGACGCGGACCTGACGCCCAGTTCCTGGCATGGTGTCACGACGACGGTCTTCGGCAATTGCGGTGTCGGCTTCGCACCGGTCCGCCCCGGTTCCGAGCCCTATCTGATCAACTTGATGGAGGGGGTGGAGGACATTCCCGAGATCGTGCTGTCCGAAGGCATCGATTTCCGCTGGGAGAGCTTTCCCGACTTCCTGAACGTGCTGGCCGAAACCGACCGCACCATGGATATCGGCACCCAGGTGCCGCATGCCGCGCTCAGGTTCTACTGCATGGGCGACCGGGGTGCCGACCATGGGTCCCTGCCGACGGAAGACGAGATCGAGCGCATGGGCCTGTTGCTGGAGGAAGCGCTGGGCGCGGGTGCGCTCGGTTTCTCCACCTCGCGCACCATCAAGCACAAGG
>CAXBNO010000572.1:0-2485 GCA_963976775.1 uncultured Kordiimonadales bacterium | reverse complement strand
TGATCAGATGCGCCACGATCTCGGTATCGGTCTCGGAGGCGAAGACGGAGCCCGCGGCCTTCAGTTCCGCCGCCAGTTCGCGATAGTTTTCGATGATGCCATTGTGGACCAGAGCCACCTTGTCCGTCGCATGGGGGTGGGCATTGGCCTCGTTCGGCACACCATGGGTGGCCCAGCGGGTGTGACCGATGCCGGTGACGCCATCCAGCGGATGGTCGCGCACCACATTCTCCAGATTGACCAGCTTGCCCTCTGCCCGGCGGCGGTCGATGCCACCGTCGATCAGGGTCGCGATGCCTGCCGAGTCATAGCCCCGGTATTCGAGACGGCGCAGCCCCTCGATCAGGCGACCCGCAACCTCGGCACCGCCGACAACACCAACGATTCCACACATGGACTGTTCCTCAGTTCTTCTTCTGCGCGGCCTTGGCGGCGGCTTGTCTGACACGGAAATCGGCGGCCCAGCCGCCCTTGGTCACCGGCTTCGCGCGGGTCACCACCAGCGCATCCTGCGGTACATCCCTGGCGATGGTCGATCCGGCACCGACAATGGCCCCGTCGCCGATCTTCACCGGGGCGACCAGTGCGCTGTTGGAGCCGATGAAGGCCCCCGCACCGATGTCGGTGTGATGTTTCAGGAAACCGTCGTAGTTGCAGGTAATCGTCCCGGCCCCGATGTTGGCCCCTGCACCGACGCGGGCGTCACCGATGTAGGTCAGGTGATTGACCTTGGCCCCATCCTCGATCACCGCCTTCTTGACCTCGACGAAGTTGCCGATCTTCGCCCCCTGACGCACGTCCGCGCCGGGGCGCAGGCGGGCATAGGGCCCGATATCGGCCTTGGTCGCCACGGTTGCGCCCTCCAGATGGCTGAACGACTTGATGCGGACATTGTCGGCCACCGTGACGCCGGGGCCGAAGACCACATGCGGCTCGATCACCACATCGCGTCCCAGCACCGTATCGGTGGAGAACCAGATGGTTTCCGGCGCGATCAGGGTGGCACCGTTAGCCATCGCGGCCTGACGCAGGCGGCGCTGCGCCACGGCCTCCGCCTCTGCCAGCTTGAGCCGGCTGTCGACGCCCATGACCTCTTCCTCGTTGCCTTCGACGACCACACAGGCGCGCCCGTCGCTGCGGGCGATGGCGACCACGTCGGTCAGGTAGAACTCGTTCTGGGCATTGTTGCTGTCGATCCGTTCCAGCAGCGACAGGGCGACACGACCGTCAAGACCCATGATACCGGCATTGCAGAGCGTGATCTGCTTCTGCGCCTCCGAGCAGTCCCTGAACTCGACGATGGCTTCCAATTGCCCGTCGCCGGAGGTGACGAGTCGCCCGTAGGCTGCCGGATCAGCGGGACGGAAACCCAGCACCGCAACCGCCGGATCGTCCGCACCTGCCATGGCATCGACCATTGCCTGGATCGTGGCGGTGGTCAGCAGCGGCGTATCGCCGAACAGCACCAGCACGGTGCCATCGAAATCCCTCAGTGTCTCCCGCGCCGCCAGCACGGCATCCCCCGTGCCCCGCGCCGGACTCTGGATCGCTGTCTCGGCCGGGGCGACTGCGGCGGCGACATCGTCATAGCCCGGGGCCACGACGGCGGTCGTCCGAGCGGGCTGCAACGGGGCCAGCGCGTCCAGGATGTGATTGATCATCGGCTTGCCCGCAACGCGATGCAGTACCTTCGGCAGATCGGACTTCATCCGCGTGCCCTTGCCCGCAGCCAGTACAATGGCCGCCAGAGACCTCGACCCCATTCAGCATTCCCTTCCCGAGAGCGCCCCGCACGTCCGGCGCACAGCGACAGTGCCACAGTCGCACGATGCACAACAATTCAAACGATGTTTCAGAGGGTTGCAGACACCATGCCATTCCTTCTGTAAACCGTGCCCTGCATTTGGGCAGAGCGGCGGGGCGGAGCGAGATGACTGCAGACACGATTGTCTTCGATCTGGACGGTACCCTTATCGACAGCGCCCCTGACCTTTACGGCACCGTCCGCTGGCTGCTGCGGCACGAGGGGCGGGCGGACATTTCCTTCGACCGGGTCAAGGACCTGATCGGCGATGGCGCGGGGCCGATGATCCAGGGCAGCTTCCGTGATACCGGTGACCTGCCGGAGGGTGCCGAATTCGAGCGTCTGATGGGCCTGTTCCTGGAGCACTATCAGGCGCATCTGGCTGACCTGAGCGAACCGTACCCCGGTGCCATCTCGGCGGTGCTGCGCGCCAGGGCCCGTGGCGCGAAAGTCGCCGTCTGCACCAACAAGCGCTTCGGTTTCGCCGACCGGTTGCTCGACCTGCTGGGCCTGAACCAGCATTTCGACGCGGTTACCGGATCCGATACCTTCGCCTTCCGCAAACCGGACGGGCGGCACCTGCTGGAAACCATCCGCCTCGCCGGGGGTGTTGCAGAACGGGCCATCATGGTGGGTGATTCCGCAACGGATGTCGGTGCAGCCCGCAACGCCGGTGTGCCG
>CAXBNO010000571.1:0-2485 GCA_963976775.1 uncultured Kordiimonadales bacterium | reverse complement strand
GGAAGCCCGCGAGGAAGCCATGGTGAACCGACTTGATGCGGTTGCTGGCCGCGTACTCTCCTGACCTGGGGCCACGACCGCATGACCAACGACATACGCGACCGTATCCGCACGATCCCCGACTATCCGAAGCCGGGGATCATGTTCCGCGATGTGACGACGCTCTGGAACGACGCGCGCGGCTTCCGCACCGCCATCGATCAGCTCGTCCAGCCCTACGCCGGGGTCCGGATCGACAAGGTGGCTGGCATCGAAGCCCGCGGCTTCGTCATCGGCGGGGCCGTTGCGCATCAGCTCTCTGTCGGTTTCATTCCGATCCGCAAGCAGAACAAGCTGCCTGGCAGGACGATCGGGGAGGATTATGACCTGGAGTACGGCACCGACCGGGTCGAGATCCACGATGACGCAATCAGCGAAGGTCAGAACGTGCTGATTGTCGATGACCTGCTGGCAACCGGCGGCACGGCGGAAGCTGCGGTGAAACTGATCCGTCGCGCAGGGGGGACTGTGGTCGGTTGCTGCTTCATCGTTGATCTGCCGGACCTCGGTGGCATGAAACGGTTGCAGGACATGGGACTGAGCGTCATGGCCCTTTGCGCCTTCGAGGGTGAATAGGCCCATGGGCAAGCAGAATACCGTTTCAGGCGTGCTGCGCGGCATCGACCACCTGGTCCATGCCGTCGATGATCTGGAAGGCTGCGCCGACGCCTTCCGCAGGCTCGGTTTCACCCTGACGCCACGGGGTCGGCACCGCAACATGGCGACCGGCAACTACTGCATCATGTTCGCCGATGACTACATCGAACTGATGGGCATCATTGATCCCGACCTGCCGGATCGGGGGCTGCGCGATCGCATGGTGGCACAGGGGGAGGGGCTGGACCGCTGCGCCTTTGCCGTCGATGACGTGGATGCCGCCTTCACGACCCTGAGTGCCGCCGGGTTCCGGGTGAACGGGCCGATTGATCTGCGCCGCCCGCTTGAACTGCCGGAGGGTGAAGTCGAGCCCCGGTTCCGTCTGATCCGCTTCGATGGCAATGAGACACGATTGCTGAATGGATTCATCTGCTACCACGACACGCCGGAGATCACGCGCCGTCCCGACTGGCTGACCCATGCCAACGGGGTAACCCGCATCCTCGGACTGGTCGCGGTCGCGGCTGATCCTGCCGCACTTGGCGCGGAGTGGGCGCGGCTGCTGGGTGTCGATGCGATCCACGAAACGGCGACAGGGATCGCGATGCAGATCGGCCCGCATGTCGTCGAGATCGCACGACATGATACGGTTCAGGCCGTGCTGCCGGACCTTTCGGCCGATGATGTTCCCTCCATCGACCGGATGCTGGCGATGCGGCTGGCCGTCGCCGATATCGCCACGACGCGGGATGTACTGACCGGGAATGGCGTTGCGTACTCGGTTCAGGCGGATGGATCGGTCTTCGTGGCACCCGCTCTGACCGGCGGTACAGGGATCACTTTCTGCAGCGAAATGCCCTGACCGACAGCGCGCCAGTTCAATATGGCTCCACCACCTCCCCGGGCATATGATCGTGCTGAAACGTCAGAAATGCCCGGGGAGGGGCCGCGATCATGTCCGAATTCGAAACTGTCCTCTACGAACGTCCCGCCGAGCATGTGGCGCGTATCGTCCTGAACCGACCCGATGCCAGAAACGCCCAGAACACACAGCTGCTCTACGATCTGAACGGGGCGTTCGACAAGGCGGCGCGCGACGACACGGTGAAGGTGATCATGCTTGCCGGGAACGGCCCGCATTTCTCCTCCGGCCACGACCTGCGGGAAGCCAACGGCTACGACAACATGGACGACCATGCCACGGTCGGCACCTGGTGCGGCTGGCACTGCGCCGGGGCGGAGGCGCAGATGGCGCGGGAGCGGGAAATCTACATCGGCTTCTCCGAGCGCTGGCGCAATATCCCCAAGCCGACAATTGCCGTGGTGCAGGGCAAGGTCATTGCCGGAGGGCTGATGCTGATCTGGCCGTGCGACATCATCATCGCCGCCGAGGGCTCCATGTTTCTCGACAATACCGTCGGTATGGGCGTTGGTGGCGTCGAATACTTCGGCCACCCCTGGGAGGTTGGCGCACGCAAGGCGAAGGAGATGCTGTTCACGGCAGACTGGCTTTCGGCTGAGGATGCGCGGGCGCTGGGGATGGTGAACCATGTTGTTCCCGCCCCGGAACTGGACAGATTCGCCTTGGACATGGCTGAAAGGATCGCTGCCAAACCCCTGTTCGCGCTGAAACTGGCAAAGGAAGCGGTCAATGCCGCGCAGGATTGTTCAGGACGCCAGAATGCGATGCAGACTGCTTTCGCGCTGCATCATGTTGCACACAGTCACAACATGCAGGTTCATGGAATGCTGATCGATCCGACAGGCCTTGCACCGGCTGTAAAGGGAAAAGAAAAGAAGGGGCTGTCCCAGATAACTACCTGAGATGACGCTTAACCCATTGTCTGAG
>CAXBNO010000570.1:0-2490 GCA_963976775.1 uncultured Kordiimonadales bacterium | reverse complement strand
CCTGGCGAAGGTCGTCTGGTCGAAGGAAGAGGACGGCCGCACCATCGCCTATCCCGACACGCTGGTCGGCACCGACAGCCACACCACCATGATCAACGGCCTGGGCGTGCTGGGCTGGGGTGTCGGCGGCATCGAGGCGGAGGCCGTGATGCTGGGCCAGCCGACCTCCATGCTGATCCCGGAAGTCGTCGGCTTCAAGCTGACCGGCAAGATGAAGGAAGGCACCACGGCGACGGACCTCGTGCTGACGGTGACCGAGATGCTGCGCACCCGCGGCGTCGTCGGCAAGTTCGTCGAATTCTACGGCTCCGGCGTCAGCGAGATGAGCCTGGCCGACCGGGCCACCATCGCCAACATGGCGCCGGAATACGGGGCGACCTGCGGCTTCTTCCCCGTCGATGACGAGACGCTGGCCTACATGCGCTCCACCAACCGCCCGGCGGACCTGATCGAGCTGGTGGAAGCCTACGCCAAGGCGCAGGGTCTGTGGCTGGACGATGCCGAGCCGGTGTTCACCGATACGCTGGAACTGGACGTCTCCACCGTGGAGCCGAGCCTGGCCGGACCGAAGCGCCCGCAGGACCGCGTGGCCCTGTCGAACGCTGCGCCGGCCTTCGCCAAGGCGGAGAAGGACGTGTACGGTATCTCCAACCCCGATGCGCGGTTCGCCGTGAAGGGCGCGGACTATGATATCGGCCATGGTGACGTCGTCATCGCCGCGATCACGTCCTGCACCAATACCTCCAACCCCGGCGTCATGCTGGGTGCCGGACTGGTGGCACGGAATGCCGCGAAGCTGGGCCTCACCGTGAAGCCATGGGTGAAGACCTCGCTCGCGCCGGGCAGTCAGGTGGTCTCCGACTACCTGGAGAAGGCCGGCCTGACCGACGACCTCAACAAGCTGGGTTTCAATCTGGTCGGTTACGGCTGCACCACCTGCATCGGCAACTCCGGCCCGCTGCCGGAGCCGATTGCCAACACGATCAGCGAGAATGATCTGGTGGCCTGCTCCGTGCTGTCCGGCAACCGCAACTTCGAAGGCCGCGTGAACCCGCATGTGCAGGCGAACTATCTCGCCTCCCCGCCGCTGGTAGTGGCCTACGCCATTGCAGGATCGATGAAGATCGATCTGATCAACGAGCCGCTGGGCCAGGACAGGGACGGCAATGACGTCTTCCTGAAGGATATCTGGCCGAGCAATGCGGAAGTGATCGAGACCATCCGCCGTTGCGTGCTGCCCGAGATGTTCGAGGAGCGATACGGCAATGTCTTCGCCGGTGACGACGACTGGCAGAAGGTGCAGAGCAGCGGCGGCCTGACCTACGAATGGGACATGACCTCCACCTACGTGCAGCACCCGCCGTACTTCGAGGGCATGAAGCTGAATCCGCCGGAGGGTTTCGAGGATATGGAGAACGCGCGGATCCTGGCGATCCTCGCCGACTCGGTGACCACCGACCACATCTCCCCCGCCGGTTCGATCAAGGCTGACGGCCCCGCCGGAAACTACCTCAGCAGCAATCAGGTTTCGGCACGCGACTTCAACTCCTACGGCTCCCGCCGCGGGAACCACCAGGTCATGATGCGCGGCACCTTCGCCAATATCCGCATCCGCAACGAGATGGTGCCGGGTGTGGAAGGCGGCATGACCCGCTACATCCCGACGGGCGAGACGATGTCGATCTACGATGCGGCCATGAAGTACGCCGAGGAAGGCCGCAAGCTGGTCGTCATCGCCGGCAAGGAATATGGCCCCCGCTCATCGCGTGACTGGGCGGCGAGGCCGTGATCGCGGAAAGCTTCGAGCGTATCCACCGTTCAAACCTGGTCGGCATGGGCGTCCTGCCCCTGGTCTTCCCGGAAGGCACGGACCGCAAGACGCTGGGCCTGAACGGCGACGAGATCATCTCGCTGAAGGGCATTTCCGACGGCATCAAGCCGCGCATGAACGTGCCCTGCGTGATCGAGCGGGCCGACGGCTCGAAGGTCGAGGTCGATCTGCTCTGCCGCATCGACACGCTCGACGAGGTTGACTACTTCCGCCACGGCGGCATCCTGCAGTACGTGCTGCGCAGGCTCGCGGCCTGATCAAGGCGGTGTAACGAAAGCGCGAGGGGGCGATATTTCACTGACAAGTGACTCGTCGCCCCCCCGCCTGCCGCCTACCTTCGCAGCATGCGAAATCAACCTTTGAACAGCCTCACCGACCGCGCACGACGCGGCATCACTGCTGCCCTCATGCTGGCGGCGACCGGCCTTGGCATACTGGTGGCTGCACCGGATGCACGTGCGGCCGACAAGCCCCTGATCGTGGTGGAGCTCTTCACCAGCCAGGGCTGCAACTCCTGTCCCCCCGCCGATGAACTGCTGGGCGAACTGGTGAAGCGCGATGACGTGCTGGGCTTCAGTTTTCATGTCGATTACTGGGACTACATCGGCTGGCACGACACCTTCGCGATGCCGGAGTCAGGGCAGCGCCAGCGCAGCTAC
>CAXBNO010000569.1:0-2495 GCA_963976775.1 uncultured Kordiimonadales bacterium | reverse complement strand
CATTCACCTGCCGCTGTCTGCGGTGCCTGCCGCGCTTTCAACTGACGGGCTTGTTGCTGTCGGGCGCATCGTGCTGAGCGCCCTGGAACATGATTTCGGCTGTCGGCCACCACGAGTCGCCTTCGCCGGACTGAACCCGCACGCGGGTGAAGGTGGTGCGCTTGGGCAAGAAGATGAGGCCATCATCCGGCCCGCTGTCGAACAGTTGCGCAGGGAAGGCCATGATGTCGTCGGTCCCCTGCCCGCCGACACCATGTTCCATGCCAGCGCGCGTGCCCGCTATGACGCGGCAATCTGCATGTATCACGATCAGGCGCTGGTGCCGGTCAAGACGCTGGATTTCGACCTGGGCGTGAATGTCACCCTGGGGCTGCCCATCGTGCGCACATCCCCCGATCATGGCACGGCCTTCGATATCGCGGGCAAGGGCATTGCCCGGCCCGACAGCCTGATCCAGGCCATCCGGCTGGCTGGCGAGATTGCGGAACGGCGCGCCGCACAATGACCGGCCTGCACGATCTGCCACCCTTGCGCGACGTGATCCGCACGCACGGACTTGAGGCACGGAAGGGTCTTGGTCAGCATTTCCTGCTCGACCTCAACCTGACGGGCCGCATCGCGCGGGAGGCAGGCGACCTGACCGATTGTGACGTTCTGGAGGTTGGACCCGGTCCCGGTGGTCTGACCCGTGGCCTGCTCGCCGCCGGTGCGCGTCGCGTTGTCGCCGTGGAGAAGGACAGGCGATGCCTCGCCGCGCTGGAAGAAATTCGCGCCGTCAGCGATGGCCGGCTTGAGATCGTCGAAGGCGATGCACTTGGCTTCGATGCCGCTGCTGAACTGGCACCCGGCGCGCGTGTCGTCTCGAACCTGCCCTACAATGTGGGCACGCCGCTGCTGTTCGGCTGGCTGGAGCGGCTGGAGCATTTCGCCGGGCTGACCCTGATGTTCCAGCGGGAAGTGGCGGAGCGCATCGTGGCCCGCCCCGGAGACAAGGCCTACGGCAGGCTCGCTGTCATGTGCGGCTGGGCCGCCGACTGCCAGATCGTCATGGATCTGCCCGCCCGCGCTTTCACACCGCCGCCGAAGGTTGCTTCCGCCGTAGTCAACCTGGTGCCACTCGCGAAGCCACGCGCCGAAGCCGACATGGCCACCCTGTCACGGGTGGTGGCCGCCGCCTTCAACCAGCGCCGCAAGATGCTGCGCCAGAGCCTGAAGGCGCTCGGCGGGGACACGGCTGTCCTGCTGGACAGTGCGGACATTGACCCGACCAGACGGGCGGAGACACTCTCGATCGAGGAATTCGCCGCTCTGGCCCGTAACGTTCAGGTCGCAGGCTGATAGCCGCCGCTCAGCCCCTCGACGAAATCGGCAAGGTCCGGCAGGCGGTCGCTGCGCACCCGTTCCGCGTGCAGGATCGCACGGACATCGCCAAGACAGCGGCTGACTTCATCATTCACCACCACATAGTCATACTCGGCGTAGTGGCTCATCTCCGTCGCGGCCTTGGCCATGCGCTGACGGACCACATCATCGGGATCCCGGCCACGTGTCGTCAGTCGCCGTTCAAGTTCTTCCGCACTGGGCGGCAGGATGAAGACGGAGACAATGTCCGACTTCCGCCGCTGGCGCATCTGCTGCGCGCCCTGCCAGTCCACGTCGAACAGCACGTCCCTGCCCGCAGTCAGCGCCGCATCAACAGGCGCAACCGGCGTGCCGTAGCTGTTGCCGAAGACCGTCGCGTGTTCCAGCAGGCCGCCTGCGCTGACGGTTGCATCAAAGCGAGCCTGATCGACGAAGAAATAGTCCCGGCCCTCCACTTCCCCCGCACGTTGCGGACGGGTGGTCATGGAAACGGACATGGACAGTTCCGGCTCCTGCTCCAGCAACTGCCGGGCGATGGTTGTCTTGCCTGCGCCGGAGGGCGAGGAGATCACGAACATCAGTCCCTTGCGTGACATGCCTGCGGGCATCCGTCTCTCCTCACTCACTCGACGTTCTGAACCTGCTCCCGCAGGCGATCGATTGTGGCCTTCATCGCCATGCCCACCCGGGTCAGGGTCACGTCGCCCGACTTGGAGCAAAGGGTATTGGCCTCCCGATTGAATTCCTGCGAGAGGAAATCCAGTCGCCGACCGACAGGTTCGCCGGCGACCAGCAGATCGCGCGCCTGCGCGATGTGGGCCGTGAGCCGGTCCAGTTCCTCCCGGATATCACCCCGGGTCGCCTGCAAGGCCAGTTCCTGCGCCAGCCGTTCCTCGGTTGCAGGGGGGTCCATGGCCAGCAGTTCCTGCAGGGCAGCACGCAGCCGGACAGCACGCTGTTCGGGCCGGGCCGCCTCTGCGGTTGCGGCCTCGGTAACCTGCACCTCGATCTCGTCGACCAGTCCGGCGATGATGGCCTGCAATCTTGCTCCCTCCTCCTCCCGCGCCTTGACAAGGTCGGTCAGCAACGCGGCATGATCGGCAAGGATGGCCTTGTCGCGTTGCGCCAGCTCG
>CAXBNO010000568.1:0-2503 GCA_963976775.1 uncultured Kordiimonadales bacterium | reverse complement strand
ACCTGAAGCGGGCGCTGCTGCCCTTCGCGGAGATCAGGGAAGGTGTCGTCAGCGACCTGCTCGACATACCCCTCTCCATCCTGATGCTGCCTGACTTCGGGCGCCTTGTTGCCGGTGACCGGTTGCGGCTGAGCGACTGGATCGAAAGGGGCGGCGTGCTCGTCAGGTTCGCAGGACCGAAACTGGCAGAAAATGCAGGCGAACTGGTTCCGGTCCCGCTCCGCACCGGTGGGCGCAGCCTGGAAGGAACCATGAGCTGGGCCGAGCCGGCCCGCATGGCCCCTTTCCCGGAGGCCAGTCCCTTCGCCGGCCTGGCCATCCCGCGCGATGTGGTGATCCAGCGCCAGGTCCTGGCGGAACCGACCCTGGACCTGCCGGAGAAGACCTGGGCGCACCTGGTCGATGGCACGCCACTGGTCACTGCCGAAAGGCGTGGTGAAGGCTGGCTTGTGCTGGTCCATACGACTGCCAATACGGACTGGTCGAACCTGCCGCTTTCCGGCCTGTTCGTGGAGATGCTGAGGCGGTTGAGTGCGTTGTCGGTCGGCATCGAATCGACCGCGAACGCCGAGCGCGGGCTGGAACCCGCCATCACCATCGACGGACTGGGACGACGGACCGAACCGCGGGTAAGTGTACGCGCGGTGCAGGAGGCGGAGCTGTCCGCGACCATTGTTGGTCCTGATCACCCGCCGGGCCTGTATGGCACCCGCCCGAGCCTCCGGGCGCTCAACGTCGGGACCGGCGCAGCGGAACCACAGCCGCTTGAAGCGCTGCCTTCAGGTGTCGCACGCGGCGTCGTCGGCGCCAGACCGGAGCGGGATATCGGTCCATGGCTGCTGACCACCGCCCTGATCCTGCTGCTGGTGGACACGCTGGTGGCGCTGGCGTTGCGCGGCATGCTGAACATGCGCCGCCTGGCCTATGCGCTGCCTTTCGGGCTGGCACTCGGTCTCGCCTCCGGGTTGGTGGCGCCGGGCAGTCTGCGTGCACAGGACAGCGGGCAATCAGACAGCGGGCAATCAGGCAGTCAGGCCAACGTCGATCCCGGCGTCATCGATGCCGCGCTGGATACCCGCCTCGCCTATGTGCTGACCGGCGATGTCCGTGTTGACCGAATGTCGGCAGCAGGCATCTTCGGGCTGAGCGAGATCATGCGGGCGCGCACCTCGGTGGAACCGGAGATTCCGGCGGCGCTGGAGATCGAGAACGACGAGATGATCTTCTACCCCCTCGTCTACTGGCCGATGGTCGCCAGCCAGCCCGCGCTTTCCGAACAGGCCGTGCGACGGCTGGACAATTATCTGCGCACCGGCGGTGTGGTGCTGTTCGATACCCGTGACGCCGGGGGCCCGCAGCTCGGTCGCGGGCAGGTCAGTCCCGGTACAGCCCGCCTGCGCCAGTTGCTGGCCCGTGTCGATATCGGACCACTGGAGCTGGTGAAGGAGGGGCATGTCCTGACCCGGTCGTTCTATCTGACCGAGTCGTTCCCCGGTCGCTACCCCACCGGGCGGGTCTGGGTGGAGCAACTCAATGCCCGTGCCAACGACGGGGTCTCGCCACTGCTGATCGGCGGGGCCGACTGGGCCTCCGCATGGGCCATGGACCGCGACGGCCGACCGGTCGCCCCGGTGCAGGGTGGCGGGCGCAGACAGCGGGAGATGGCCTACCGGTTCGGCGTCAACCTGGTGATGTACGCCCTGACCGGGAACTACAAGTCCGACCAGGTGCATCTGCCTGCCATTCTCGACCGGCTGGGGCAGTAGTCATGATCGACGGCCTGCAGATCGCGTTCGAACCGCTGGTGCCGCTGGCGCTGCTGATCGCGCTTGGTACCCTTGCCGCCGTCATCACGCTGTTCGGCCTGTTCCGGCAGGCGCGCGGCACGGCACTTCGGCTGCTGCTGCTGCTGGTCCTGTTCGGCGTCCTGAGCGGCCCGATCCTGCTGCAGGAGGAACGGCGCTATCACGATGACGTGGCGCTGGTGGTCGTCGACCGCAGCACCAGCCAGTCCATCGCAGACCGCACGGCACAGACCGAGACAGCCCTTGCCGCCGTGCTGGCCGAACTGGACGGCCAGGACAAGCTGGAGGTGCGTGTGGTGGAGGCCGGACCGGATTCGGGCGGGCCTGCTGACGGAACCCATCTCGTCAGCGCGATCCGTCGCGGGCTGGAGGGTGTGGCTGCGGACAGGACCGCTGGCGTCATCCTCATCAGTGACGGACAGGTTCATGACCTGCCGGAGTTCGATGCGTCAGAAGGTCCGGCGGCGGATCTGCTGCCCGGCCCCTTGCACCTGCTGCTGACCGGGGTGCCGGCAGAACGGGACCGCCGGATCGAGATCATCAATGCGCCGACATTCGCTGTCGTCGATCAGGCCGCCGAGACCTCGATCATCGTCCACGACCAGGGCGGTGGTGCCCAGGGTGGCATTGCCAGGGTCCGCATCCGCCGCGACGGCGTTGAACTGGCGCAGGAAATCGCGCACGTCGTCCAGCGGCGT
>CAXBNO010000567.1:0-2506 GCA_963976775.1 uncultured Kordiimonadales bacterium | reverse complement strand
CCTGATCAAGTTCGCCCAGTTCCACAACATGAAGATTGCCACCATTGCCGATCTGATCGCCTATCGCCGCCGCTCCGACAAGCTGGTGAAGCGCAGCTACGAGACCACGCTGACCAGCGACTTCGGCGGGGAGTTCAAGCTGGTGGTCTTCGATTCGGAAGTTGCCTACGCGGAGCCGCTGGCGCTGGTGAAGGGTGACATCTCCGGCGACGAGCCGCCGCTGGTGCGAATGCATGCCTATGATCCGCGCAATGACCTGTTCGGCGAATCCGGCGGCAAGGCGAAGCAGCTTGAGCAGGCCATGCGCATCATTGGCCAGGAAGGCCGGGGTGTGCTGGTGTTCCTGCGGGAAACCCGTGAAATGCGCATGTCGGAGTTCCTGCAGTTGCAGGAGGAAGGCAACGTGGCGCAGTTGCGCGAACTGCGCGACTATGGCATCGGCGCGCAGATCCTGACCGATCTCGGCATCTCTCGCATGGTGCTGCTGACCAACTCACCGAAGAACGTTGTCGGGCTGGAGGGCTATGATCTGGAGATCGTCGGCACCCGCCCCCTGAAGGAAGACTGACCATGGCCGGACCGCACCTGCTGATCGTTGAGTCCCCCTATTACACGCATATCGCCAACGGGCTGGCCCAGGGCGCCATCGCGGCAATCGAGAAGGCGGGCGGCAGCTATGACCGCCTGTGGGTCCCCGGCGCGCTGGAGGTGCCCGGTGCCATCGCGATGGCGGAGGCTGCGGTGGACCGCGGCGACCGTACCTATGACGGCTATGTCGCGCTGGGCTGCGTCATCCGCGGCGAGACCCTGCACTACGAGATCGTGTCCAATGAGTCCGCGCGCGGCCTGATGGACCTGACCATCTACGACGGTGTCGCGGTCGGCAATGGCATCATCACGGTGGAGAACGAGGAACAGGCCCTCGTCCGCGCCGACCCGGCACAGAAGGACAAGGGCGGGGATGCGGCGCGCGCTGCCCTGCGCATGGTGGAAATCCGGCGCGAGCTCGAAAGCGAGTCATGAGCAACCCTCGCAGTGGCAGAACCAGTGGCAGAACCAGTGGCAGAACCGGGGGCAGGACCGGCGGCAGGACCAGTGCCGAGGACCGCCGGAAACGCAGCACCGCGCGGATGCATGCCGTGCAGGCGGTCTATCAGCTGGAACTGAACGAAGGCCGGGTCGCCGATGTGGTGGCCGAATATCTCGATCATCGCCTGGGTCAGGACATCGACGGGGAGGAACTGCTGCCCGCCGACCGGGACTTCTTCCAGGACCTGGTGCTGGGGACCGCCGACCGCAGGCTGGAACTGGATACCATCGTCGAACGCTCGCTCAGCCTCGACTACACCATGGACCGGCTGGAGACCCTGCTGCGCGCGCTGCTGCGTGTCGCCGCCTACGAGATGCTGGCGCGGATCGATGTGCCGGCGAAGGTCGTGATCAACGAATATGTCGATCTGGGCGTTGCCTTCTTCGCCGGGGGCGAAACCGGCCTGGTGAACGGCGTGCTGGACCGCATGGCCCGCGAGATCCGACCCGGCGAGATCGGGGACCGGGCGCGGCGGTAGATTGCAGACGGGTTTTGTTGCCCATATCCTGAACGTGCTGCCTGTCTGTAGAGGTTGGACCCCGTCGCCCTGCTTCCCCCCTGGAGGGGGAAGTGGCCGCGCAGCGGTCGATGGGGGGGTGAGGCCGCAGGCCATTGCGCTGTTGATCAATTGCCATTCGGCTGCGCCGACTCACCCCCATCCCGACCTTCCCCCGTCGAGGGGGAAGGAGAATTCGGCCATCCCGCCAACGCACAACGAAAAAGCCCCGGCGGTGAGGCCGGGGCTTTCAGATGGATCGACCGATCCGTCTGTGAGGTCAGAGCAGTTCGAGATTGCCTGCCGCGCTCTTGCCGCGATCAGGAATGATATCGAACTGGATCTTCTGTCCGTCGTTCAGGCCGCGCAGACCTGCACGCTCCACCGCCGTGATGTGGACAAAGACATCCTTGCCCCCATCGTCCGGCTGAATGAAGCCATAACCCTTGGTGGTGTTGAACCACTTAACCGTACCGGTCGCCATCAAGATTCTCCCAGGCGCAACAAGCTCGGAGCAGCCGCAAGCGCGGCCCCATTCACTGCAACCATGTCCTGATGTTTCATATGGCAAGCATGACGAAACCACAGACGCTTGCGGCGCGGTCTGAACAGTTGCCGTCGGAACGACAACACTGCTACAGAACGCGTTGGTCGCACAGCCACCAATACCACAGTCCGGGAAACCGGTCGAATGGATTCATTTCACCTGTCGGGTGTGTTCTTCCAGCCATTCGAGCAAAGCGGCCAGAAAGCCCGGCATGGACTTGTAGCGTCGCATCTCTTCCGGCATCTCCAGGATCGCATCGCGCATGTCGCGGGCTTCAGCGACCGTGCGCACCCGGTCCTGCAGCCGGGCCTGGTGAATGCGTACCGTGAAGACCGCAGTGCCGGTATCGGGCAGCAGGCCCAGGGTCTGGCGC
>CAXBNO010000566.1:0-2510 GCA_963976775.1 uncultured Kordiimonadales bacterium | reverse complement strand
TCCGGGTCGCCACCAGAAGCACGGCAATCAGCGCCGCAACCACCAGCAACGCGCCAAAGCCCGCAAGGTTGACGGCAAACTGACCGCGCGGGGGCGTGAACTTGATCCTGGCCATGAACTGCCTGTCCTGTTGACGTTTGCGTCAAGGATATAGAGTGCGACGGGCCATGCCACAACGCGACCCGTATGCGCGGTTACAACTGGTCACATTACCGTTGCGTCATCACTGCCTTGCATTCGGAGCACCGCAACCGCCACTCTGGTGCAGGTTCGAAGGTAATCCGGGATCGGGAGTAACAGGTGCAGCATCCAGGCATGCAAACCGTGCGGCGTACGTCGCAGCAGCAGAAACTGACCGCCGACCTTTGCGTCGTCGGCTCCGGGGCTGCAGGACTGTCTGCGGCGCTGGAGGCCCGTGCACTGGGTCAGTCAGTCGTCATCGTCGATGCCGCACCACAGATCGGCGGACAGGCCGTGAACTCCGCCATCGGAACCATCTGCGGCCTCTATGCCAACGGCCCTGCACCCGGTCGTGTCACCCATGGCGTCATGGATCCGTTGCTGGCCGAAATGACAGCCAATGGTCAGGCCACCGCCCGCCGGGCGCGCAATACCCTGATCGTGGACTATGCCATCAACGGCTGGATGCGCTGGGTGGAACGGCAGATTCTGGAAACCGATGTCATGCCGGTGACCGGCGCGGTGCTGCGGGGTGTCGAACGGCAGGACAGGCGCATCTCCGCGCTGCAACTGGCAACGCGCTGGGGTGACATGGTGATCGAGGCCGAAAGCTTCGTCGATGCGTCGGGCGATGCGGTCCTGTCCTGGCTGGCCGGTCTGCCCCTGAACCAGTCGGACACGGACATTCACGGCACCATCATGGCGGTGTTCGAAGGCGTGGACACCGACATTGTCAATGAGATGCCGCGGGAGACCTATCACGCCGCGATGCGGGCGCGCGGTGCGGAGTTCGGACTGGTCCGCCATGACGGCTTCCTGTTCCCCCAGGCGGAGGCGGGCAAGGTCCTGGCCAACATGACCCACATCAGGACGCCGCAGGACCCGGTCGGCCTCGCCCGCGCCGGCATGCAGGGCCGGGCCCAGGTCGATGGCCTGCTCGCCCTGTTCAAGGCGGAGTTCCCGGAGGCGTTCGGCAATGCGCGTGTCGCAACCTATGGCCAGCCCGGCATTCGCCAGACCCGCACCATTCAGGGCCGCAGCCGCATCACGGTTGAAGGCGTCCGCGCGGGCCACCGCCCCGACGACGCCATCGCCCGCTGCTCCTGGCCCATCGAACTGCACACGGAGATGGCTGACACGCACTGGGAGGTCTTCGGCGACGACCACATGCACTGGATTCCCTTCGGCGCCATGGTGCCCGAGGGGCTGGACAATGTGGTGACTGCCGGGCGCTGCATCGATGCCGAACCCGCCGCCCTGGCCAGTGTACGGGTCATGGGCCCCTGCTTCGCCATGGGACGTGCCGCTGCGACTGCCGCAGCGCAAGTGGGCGCGGGATCGTTCCATCAGATCGATGTGACCGCCCTGCAGGCCGCGGTCGCCGACAACCTGTCCCTGACAAGGGATGATCCCTGGACCGCCGGTTTCGTCCGCGAACGCGGACGGGAGGCTGATGGGGCGTGATCATTCCGCTCTGTTCAGGCGATGGCCTGCAGACCGTTCTTCGCCACCAGGGTCAGCAGCTTCAGTGACGCACCACCAGGACGCTTCTCGCCGCGTTCCCACTGACTGACCAAGCCTGTCGTGACATTGAGATACCGCGCGAAGACCGATTGGCTGGCTTGCTCCCGAAGGCGGATCGCACGGATATCTTCGGGTGACAGCGCCTCGACCGGCGTCAGGCACATCAGATCGAAAGTCTTCAGGGATTTTCTGGAGACAATGCCTGCCTCCGCCAGTCCGGAAGCCGTCTCGTGCACGGCGGCAAGCGCATCTGACCGGTACTGTCGGATCATGATCTGACTACCTCCACAATCGTTCCGTTGCTACTGGCGCGTTCCAGTCCTGCCCGATCCAGCGCCAGCATCTCTGTCGCCAGCAGACGAAATGCTGCCAGCTCCTGCCGTCCGATATTGTCGCGATCCTTCTTCGCAAAGCCATAGACGAAGAAGGTGGCGGTTTCGTGCCGAAACAGCAGGATGCTGCGAAACCCGCCAGACTTTCCAGCACCAGGTCTTGCCAGTCGTTGCTTGATGACGCCACCGCCAAGATCAGCATCAATCAATCCCTGCTCGGCACGTTCAACAGCGTCTATCAGCACCGCATCGTCAATCCTGTGCCGGGCAGCGAACCGAACGAACGGCCTTGTCTTGAAAACCCGCATCAGCAGATCAGCCAGTATTGAAAGACAACGTAACTATAATACCAGGTATCATGGTTTTCAATCATCCGCAGGGGCATCGACCCGGCCTGACCGCCTACCAGATCGACTTGCCCGATCCGGGCAGGCCAAGGCGGGACCATTTCTCGTCGATGGTGCGGATGATTTC